>JASFTI010000081.1:0-11990 GCA_050053635.1 Gemmatimonadales bacterium | reverse complement strand
TGCCGGCGCTGCTCGTCACTTCACTGATCACCACAATTCCGGCAGTTCCCGCGCTCGCTCAGGGATCCGGCGGAGCGGGGGCGGTGGCGGACACCGCCGAAGCTGTGGAGACGGCGGAGGCCGCCCCGCAGAGTGAGCCATCGATCCGCGTAGGCCACGGGAGCAAGGGGTTCGAGATCGGGACCGCAGACGGCAATTACCTCTTGCAGATCCAACTGCGTGTGCAGCTGCGCCACGGGCACCCGCGGATTGGTGATCCGCTCACCTTCGGCGACTTCGCTGATGCGGATCAGCAGATCTTCAGGGTCGACCGCTCCCGCGTCAAGATTGGGGGCAACGCGCTTACGCCTTGGCTCAAGTACTACATGGAGTACGAGCTGGGGGGCACCGCGCTGCTGGACTTCCGGTTTATGGTAGAGAAATGGCAGGGCTTGCGGTTGAAAGTCGGGCAGTGGAAGGTGCAGTACAGCCGAGAGCGCATCATCTCGTCGGGCAGACAGCACTTGACGGAGCGCTCGATCATCAACCGACCGTTCACCATCGACCGCCAGCAGGGTGTGTCGCTCTACGGTCGGCTGAAGGGACCGGGTCTCGCCGACTTCAACTACTGGGTATCCGTTTTCACGGGAACGGGTCGGGTCGCCCGAGCTAACGACGATAGCCGTCTGATGTACATGGCCCGGGTACAGTGGAATATGTTCGGCCGCCCCGTCCCGTTCTCGGGCTCCGACTGGGAATATCACGAGGATCCGGCCGGTGTGCTGGTGTTCGCCGCCGTCACCAACAGGAGCCCGTACACTCGGTTCTCCACTTCGGGTGGCGGTCAGCTGGAAGGATTCGCCGCCGGCGCGCCCGGGCAATACCGCGTGAACCAGTGGCTGCAGGAGACGGCGTTCAAGTACCGGGGCTTCGCCTGGCAGCAGGCATTCCATTGGAAGCAGGTCGAGGACAAGGTGAACGTGACCACCAGGACGCTCAGCGGGGCATACTTCCAGGCCGGCTACTTCTTCAACTACCTGTGGCCGGCGTTTCCGAGGCCGTTGGAGTTGGCGGGCCGGGTGGCGTTCTACAACCCGGATAGAGACGTCGAGGGCGATTTGCAGCGGGAGTACACACTCGCGGCCAACTGGTTCTTCAACGGCCACCTGAATAAGCTCACCGCGGATGTCACGTACTTCAGCTACGACTTTCCGGGGCTGGGCGGGCGGAACGAGTGGCGGTTGCGGATACAGTGGGACGTCTCGACGTAGTCCGACCCTTCCCCCACAATCGAGCATAACGACTACGGCGTCTAGCGATAGACGCCGTTTTCGTTGCTGGGGTGCTGATCGTCGCGAGCGCGGTGTGGGCCACGCTCGCCTTCGGTAAAGAGATGATCGCTGAGCCGGAGGAGCAGGTCGTAACGCCTGACCGCTCCGCCACCGCCCGCATCGAGCAGCCCTCGAGACCGTTGGCGGCGAGCAGCGCGCGGGCCGCGTCGATTATGCGGTCCTGGGTCCGGGCGGCCCGTGAGCGGGCGCCTGTGAACATTGTAGAGTCCTAGTAAGCATTTGTTCACCACTCCGTCAACCAGCGCACCCCACTCTGCTCCGGCCAGTCATTGCCACCTCTACTCAGGGGGCGCATGTTTCATTCTGCAGGTTTGCCCACCACCTCTCGGATTTCGCCCAGGCCCGGGCCCCTGCCGGGTTTGGTTACAACGCACAACACGGAGGCTCCCATGCGTACCCCTTCGCTGCTTTGCGCGGTGCTCGGACTCGCCTTGGCACCAGTAGCCTGTCAGGCGCCGAGTCCCGAGGATAGGTCGCAACCTGGCAACACACTTAAGCTGCAAGAGCTGACCTACACGGACATCGACCAGATGGATCGTGAGCGTTCCATCTTCTTCCTCACCTTCGGAAACCTGGAAGAGCACGGACCTCACCTCCCCGTGGGATCCGACTACTATCAGGCGGTCGGCGTGAGGGACAGACTGATCGGTCGGCTTGCCGAGGCGCACCCCGAGCACGCTTTCGTGATCGTCCCTGTGATCCCGCTCGGTGAGGGTGGAGCGAACGACTTAGCCAGGCAATTCGAGCACGTGGGGACGTTCGCCGTCCGCTTCGAAACTCTGCGCGACGTCGCGATCGATCTGGGAGCAGCGATCGCCCGCCAGGGGTTTCAGAACATCTTCCTTGTTCATTGCCACGGCAATCCTCTTCACAATGTGGCATTCAACGAAGCTGCGGCCTTCGTAAGTGAGCGCTACGGGGTGCGGATGGTGAATATCACCAGCCTGGTCTTCGGGGAAGGTTTCTACAGCGATGCGGTGATAGGCGAGCACCTTGGGGAGGGCTGGCAGTCGGAGATCGGCCTTACCGGGCATTCCGGGACCGCCGAAACATCGGCGAATCTTTACCTGCACGACCTGGTGAAACCAGAGTACGTGGATCTCGAACCGTTCGTGGTGACGGATTTCGCCGGCTTTTTCAGGCTCCACGAGAGGACGGGTTGGCTGGGATATTGGAGCGACCCGTCGCGGGCGACCAGGGAGATTGGCGAAGATCTCATCGATGACTTGGTGGAGCGTAGCTACAGGATCGCGGAAATGGCACTGGCCGGGGAAGATCTGTCGGCGTTGCCTCTCTACCCGGATGACCTGCCCGCGATGCCCGAGGCAGAGGAGTTCCTGGGCATCGTGCAGGGACGCTACGCTGAACAGACTGCCGAGGTCGATGACTGGCTGAGCACCCGCGCAGCGCGCTCTCGGTGAGCGCATCTGAGTAAGAGCCGAGTTTGGGGCAGAATACGATTGCGGGTTCGCCGCGCTTGAGCACGGCAACCCGTCTTCCGTGGTTGGGACCGGCGTCTCAGACCGCCATCGTTCTGGTATACTCCGCTCCCACCTGACCCTCGCGGCAGGTGGCGGAGGCCAGGAAGTCGGCCGAAATCTTAGCCTGGACCTCGAGCGCCTCGGCGAGCGGCAGAGCGCACGTCTGCTGCACGCATTCGATGATCGTGCCGCGAGCCGTTTCCATCGCCGGCGAGTCGGCCGGCGGCAGATCGCGCAGGTCGGTGGGTACGTCTCTCAGGCCACCTTCCTCCAAGCTCCTCTGCTGCACGCCGTGGTCGGCCCCGCTGGCCACTTTCCAGACGGTTTGGATGGCCTGGTCGAGCGGCGCGGCGAAATCGACCAGCCAGCCCACCGCATCGGACGCCCTGGCGGGTCTTCCGGTGAGCAGCAGGTGCAGCAGCTTGGGCCGATGATCCGGGTCGGCCTTTCTGAGCGGCCAGTGACAGGCCTCCATGCCGGGGACGACCGGCAGCGTTACTTCCGGCCAGCCGAGCTGGGCGTCCTCCACGGCCACCAGGTAGTGACAGTGGACGAGCAGCTCGAGCATGCCGCCCAGACAGCGTTTGCCGTTGACGAAGCCGACGGAGACCGCGAACTCGTCGTTGAGTCGGCGGGCGGTCGCGGGCCAGCCGCTGGTTATCCGGTACCCGTCCTCGAAGTTCTCGAGCGCCGAATAGAAGGCGCTCGTATCGGCACCGATCATCTGGGTGGAGATGTGGAAGTCGCCTGTGACGATCACTTTGTCGATCGCTTCGGCCTTCAGCCAGTCGATGGCCCGGTTCAGTTCGTGATCGACGTCCCAGTTGTACGTCTCCCGGTTGATGGTGATCACACCGACGTCGCCGTCGTGCTCGGCGTTGACGTAGAGCTGCTGCCACTCCGGTGTCTCTATGGCCTCGAAGACTGCCGGGTACCAGCTCTTTCCCGTCTTGGCATCGGGGTAGAGCCGGTGATAGTCCTCCACCGTAGCGATCACGGAGTCGGGACCGAGATCGCGGATCACCGCCAGGATGCCGCGGCGGAATTGGGCGCACAACTCGCCGATCGCGTTGAGATGGGACAGGTGACCGCGCTTCTCGTGGAGCATCAGGCTGGTCATCTGGAACATGGGACCGAGGATCCAGGTCCGGAACTCGCGATCTGCTTCGGCGTCCAGCGACCAGTCGACCAGTGGCCGGAAGTGATTGGGCGGATACCAGGTCTGACCGGTCTCCTTGCGCTCCTCCAGAACCGCGGTCGGCTGGAACAGCTCGCCGTATGTCTCACTCAGGTGGTGGAGGCAGGACCAGGTCAGGAAATCCGCCCCCTTCGCCCCGATGGCGTCGTGGGCCCTGAACGGATTGGGTCCGAGGAGCTTGCGAGTGAATTTGTCGATCTTCCAGAACGGCATGTTGCTCGAGTCGTGGTAGCGCAGGCCGGCTAACGTCACCCCGCAGAACAACACGTCCAGGATGAACGACCAGTTATCGCTCACCGGAAGCGGGATCAGGCCCATCGACCAGAGCAACTGGGTGACGGCGCTGGGCTCGGGCTCGACTATCTCCCAGACCTTGTTGATCTCGTGAGGGAAGGCGGGGTGGGCGATGCCGACCCCCAGCTCGGAGGCGGGGAACCCCGAAGTGACCGAACGGATCTCGATCCCCGGAAAAGCGTCCCTGAACATCTTGTAATGGGCGCGCTTGACCTCGAGGATCTCGGGGATCGCCTCTAATAGGAAGCGTGGTTTAAGTTTCTCCAGCTCGTCCGGTAGGCTCGCCCCGTCGTACGACAGCCGGGTGATGTTCGCCATGATCCGGTCGGCGCCCTCGCGGCCGAAGGCCTGCACCAGGCCGGGATATTGCCGGCCGATCCCGTCGGGGGCACTGGGCAAGTCCAGCCCCACGACCCGCACCCCGAACGGCTCGAGTCTCGACCCGAGCTGCATTGTCTTTCCCGCTCCAACGATGCCGTTCGCCCCCGAAATGACCAGCGAACCGCGGTCCCCGGTGCCACCGAACACCTGGTCTACCAGGTCGGCGGTATCGGTGGGCGTTCGTCCGTTACGGAATATGTCGATGACATTCCCCAGTCCGAGCGTCTGGAGCGTCGATTCTCTCATAGCCTTGGACATTCTTCTATCTCCTTACGAGACCTTGAAGGTAGCCGCGATACCGAGGTCGCCGGCGGCGCAACCGAATACGAGGACGTGGCCTCCACCCAGATCGACCGCTTCTTCCAGCGCTTCTATCAGCACCCGGGTGAGCGTCGGTCCCTGCGGATGCCCCCAGACCAGCGGGCAGCCGGTGTTGTTCATCTTGCGCCAGTCGTAGTCGAGCAGGTTCGAAAAGATCACGTCGTTGACGGCGAAGGGGTTGTGGTTCTTGACCACGGCCATGTCGGCCATCGTCAGTCCTGTCCTATCCAGAAGCTTCTGGACGGCGAACGCCGGAGCCTCGGGCATCAGACTGGGATGCGTCCGGGCCTCCGCTTTGGCGACGAACTGGATGTCGATCTCCGGTCGTGGGCTGAGCTGTTTGGCCTTCTCCTTGCCCGTGACCAGCAGGGTCGACATGCCGTCGGAGGCGTGAGTCTGGCCGCCGCCGGTGACGCAGGTATCGAGCTCGCGCATGGCCCGTAGGCCGGAGCGTGTCACCATGCGTACTCCATAGTCGTCGTCGACGCGGCCCAGCGGACGGCCCTGCACGTTCAGCACATCGAGGGGAACCAGAACCCGGTCGAGGAACCCGGACTTCTTCGCGTCGAAGTATTGTTCGTAGCGCAGGAACGCTACGTCATCGGTTTCCGCGCGATCGCACTTGTACTTGCGCGCTGTGATCCCGGCGGCGGTGATCATGGCGTTACCGGTGGCGGGATCGAAACCGAAGTTGTCCCAGACATCGGCGATCGCCTGTGTGCGCTCGTGTGCCCGGCGCTCCGGGAAGACACCGACCGGCGAGTCGCTGGTCCGGTCGAATGTCAGGACGCCGACCACGTCGTTGGAGCCGGAATCGACCTCGGCGCCGGCCAGCAGAGCCGCCTGGAGCCCGGTGGCACAGGCCTGCTCCATGTGGTAACCGGGAATACGATGCCCCATGCAGCTGGCCACCAGCGGCGCGTTCCAGAACTTCCAGTGCCAGGGAATCGTCGAGCCGATGATCAGGTACTCGAGCTCGCTCTTCGGCACGTTTCTCAGACCCAGGATGCGGCCCATCGACTCGCCGGCGAACTGGCCGATGTTGACCTCCGCCAGGGCGGAGGTCTGCCAGGCGGGGAAGTAGCTGCTTCCCCAGGTCCCGTAGGGTATTCTCGCATTAGGGAACATTTGGGTTGCCTTCGTCATGGGGTTTCTTCCTCGACTGCGGGCGCAGTGGCTGCGTCGTCAGGGTTGGGGCAGGTTACTGCCCTAGTTTAGCACTACAGAACCTACCAAACAAACGCAGGGCGCGATCTGCGGTTCTGAACGTCGGGATCCCCCCCTGCTCGAGGATCCGGGCCAGGGGATCGAAGAGCGGGCCGCCGTCGACGACCGCCACCCAGGGCTTCTTCAGCTGAGCCTTCAGCTTCACCAGGCGCTGCGCCACGGAGTCCTCCGAGTAGACATCCTCTGCATGGTCGTCGCCGGGTGCCAGAGTTTGCAGGGCCCCGGTGAGCGGTACGCACCCCACCAGGCCCAGGTCGACGTTCTCGTCGTTCAGTACCAGCCGGCAGCCCTCCACGAACGGTGCATCGGGCATGATCGGCGTGAGGTCCACAGGGTTGCGGATGTCGATGACCCCGTCGACCCGACAGCCCCTCAGGAGTGAGAGCAATCCCGATCTTGTCTGCTCGGTGAGTTCGGCCAGCTCCAGATCACCGAGGTGATCGGAAACGGACACACACTCGAATCCCGCGTTGGAGACCGCACCCAGCCGTTTCCCCGTGACACGGGCGTCGCCCAGCAGCGCGAAGAGTTTGACCAGGTCCTCGAAATCCGCGGTCGTCTCACAGACCAGCACGCCCGCAGTCTTGGCGAGCTCGCGATTCACCACGTAGTCGCCGGCGATCGCCGCCGTATGGCTAGCGGATGCAGCCGCGCCGGCCGAGGTGCGGCCTGCTCGGTACAGGATGACCGTCTTGCCCTGCGCCGTGATCTGCCGGGCCGCTTCCACGAACCGCAGTCCGTCCAGCTGCTTGAACCCCTCGACGTAGACGGCAAAGATCTCGAGCTCGTCGTCGTCTTTCAGGTAGGTGAGGTAGTCGCCGATCGTCAGGTCCATCTGGTTTCCGATCGAGATGGCGTACTTGGGGTCGAGCCCCAGCTTGCCGCCCTTCGCGACGTAGAACGCTCCGCTCTGTGAGATGAACGCGATCGGGTATGCGCCGGCCGACGTGCTGCGCAGCTTGTAGTCGGGGATGAACGTCGCATCGTAACCGCCCGGCCGCGACCGGATCCCCATAGAGTTACCACCGTTGATCACCGGCCCGCCCCATTCGCTCGCGCGGGCCCGCGTGAGAACCGAGCGGGCGCGCGCGACGAGATCCTCGCTACCCTTCTTCTCCTCTAGCCCTCCCGGTATCAGGATGATGCTCTCCGCCTTCTCATGCTCGACGATGGCAGTGAGAAGCTCCGGTAGCTGTGGAGCGGCGACCGCCAGAATGAGAAGGTCGACGCGTCCCGGTAGAGCATCGAGATCGGGATAGCAGCGACAGCCGTCTATCATTTCCTCGCCCGGCTTCACCAGATGGATGCGCGCCCGATCGAATCCACCTCGAATCAGGTTGTCGAGTATGAGGCGCCCGGGGTTGATCCGCTGCGAGACACCGACTATGCCTATCGATCGCGGCTCCAGCAGGTTCTTGATCTTGTTAAGAGGTCGCGGGTCGGAACCTGGCTTGCGGACCTCTCCGCACTTCACCAGGACATCGAGGGGTAGCAGCCGCTCGCCGGCGACGGCCAACGGGTTGACCTCGAGCTCGCTTATGAAGCGGGGAGCCGACTCGGCGGCTAGTCGAGCAAACTTCATGAAGAGATCGACGAGACGGTCGGACTCGAGACGCCCCGGCCAGCCCCGGAGTTCGCCGACCGTGAGCTTCGCCACTGTCAGGCCCTGGAGTAGTCGCTCGACCGATACGGCGTCGAGACCGTAGGGTGTGGCAACGGCGATCTCGCTTCCCGGTTCCAGTGCATCGGCCAGGAAGTTTGCCTGAATGCCCCCGGCCCCGCACGTCACCACGGGCCCGAAGTCGTCGGTCCAGCGAATCCCCAACAGCAGTTCGCCACCCAGCGACGCGTCGTAGGCGACGTGTTCTACGACCAGGAACCCGCGGACGTCTTGGTTCTGGAAGCGCTCGTGCATCGCTCGAACGGCGGCGTCCAGCGCCTCCCGATCGCGGGGTACGACGCGTACGCCGCCCACATCGGTTTTGTGCAGGATCTCGGGTGAGAGCACCTTGAGGATGACTCTCTCACCGGGGAAGGCGGCGAGCTCTAGGGAGGGTAGGTCGTCGGCACCGGCGATGACCGCGTACTCGGGTGTCGCGATCCCGCTCGCTGCAAGGACCTGCAGCCCTTCACTCTCGAGCAGCACGTCGCGTCCGTCCTCGCGGGCGGCCTCGACGATCGCTGCTATTCTCTCGATCTCCATTCGACCGGCGGCGACTAGGGGCTGCCGGTCTCGATTTGCCATACGGTATCGAGCACAGTGCCGTCGACCCACTTGATGACGGCGACCGGCCGGTCGGTGAGCCGTGCTTCTGCCGGCGGGCCACCCATGATGCGCTCCACTTCGTCCTTGATCTCCTGGATGGGTCTGATAGGCAGATCCGAGCCCTTCACGCTATCAAGCAGATCGGAGCGGCGCGGGTTGATGGCGATGCCGCGCTCGGTGACGACGACGTCGATCAGCTCGCCGGGACCCGTCACGGTGGTCACCTCATCCACCAGGACGGGGATCCGGTCACGGAATGACGGCAGCGCGAGGATCGTGCAGCGGGAGAACAGGCAGTTCTGCCAGCCCCCGATCCCGTGCAGGAGCAGGCCATCCGAGTGGGTGTTCACGTTGGCGTTGAAGTCAACGTCCACCTCGGTCGCACCCAGCACGACTGCATCGACCAGCGATGCGAAGTTGCCTTTCCCGTGATAGTTGTAGGAAGTGAACGGCGAGGTAGGGACGTGCCTCGGGTCTGAGGCGATAGACTCGACGGCGGCCAAATCGAATGTCTGACCGTCGAGGATGAAATCGGTCAGGCCGTCCCGCATCAGGTCGACCAGATACCGGGTCGAGCCGCCGCGGACAAAACGGGCCTTCACTCCGGCCTGCTTCATCAGCTCCTTGAGGAAGCCGACGAAGGCCAGCGCTATGCCGCCGGCACCCGCCTGGAAGGAGAAGCCGTCACGCATGATACCCGTGTCGCGGAGGAAGTGGGCGACGTACTCGGCGATCATCAGGCGGTCGGGGCTCTTGGTAATCTGGGTGGTGCCCGAGACGATCTTCGCCGGGTCACCGATCGAGTCGACCTCCACGACGCAGTCGACGTTGTTCCCCTGGATCTGCCAGGGTATGCAGGGGAAGGGGACCAGGTTATCGGTAACAACGATCACGTGATCGGCGTAGATCGAATCGGCGAGCGCGAATCCCAGCGAACCACAGGCGGAAGGGCCGTGTGAGCCATCGGCGTTGCCGAACGGGTCTGCCGTGGGCGCCGCGATCACCGCGATGTCGATGGGCACCTCGCCGTCCTGGATCGCCTGCCAGCGCCCGCCGTGTGAGCGGAGCACGCCAATGCCCCGCATCTTGCCGAGCGAGCAGTACTCGCCCAGCGGGCCGTTCATGCTGCCCTCGATGTGGTGGACCGCACCGCGGTCCATCAGGTCGATTACCGGCGCGTGGCAGGGGAACGAAGCGCTGGGGAACCACATGAGGTCCCTGGCTCCGAGGTCGGCGGCGGCGTTCAACGCCAGCAGGGCCACCGCGTCGCCGTTCCGCAGGTGATGGTGAGTAGAGATCGTCATCCCGTCGCGCAGGCCGCACTTCTTGAGCGCCGTCTTGAGGTCGGGGACGCGCTTGTCGCCGTCGGCAGGGTAATCGCGACACGATCGAATCGGCGGCGCCTGCTTCTTTCCCTGCGGCTCGTAAGCGCCGACGCCGGCGAACGGCGCCTGTTCCTTTCCATTGACCAGAGTGGGCACACGCCGTCCCACCGCGTTGACCACGAACTCGCTACCACTACCTCGCCGGCTCACGATTCCTCCTCCGGGATCAGGCCCATTCGCCGCGCGTTGCCAACGAGACGCTGTGCCCGCAGTACCACGGGCGGATCGATCATCTTGGTGCCCAACCGAACGACGCCGAGTCCTGCGGCCTCAGCTTCTTCAAAGGCGGACACAATCTTGAGTGCCTTCTCGATCTCCTCGTTCGAGGGCGCGAAAGCGTCGTGGATCGGTCCGATCTGGCGTGGGTGGATGCAGCCCATGCCTTCGAAGCCCAGTGACCGGGAGCGCCGCGCCCAAGCCATCAGGCCCTCGGTGTCTCCTACGTCGCCGTAGACCGAGTCTATGGCCTGGATACCGGCGCCGCGCGCCGCATTGACGAGGCGCGTGCGGGCGTAGAGCGACTCGTCGCCCTGCTGGGTCTTCACGACGCCCAGGTCCGCTGTATAGTCTTCCAGCCCGATGGTCAGCGCCACTATGGTATCGGTCGCGCTGGCGATGGCGAACGCGTTCTCGATCCCTAACGCGGACTCGAGAATAGGCATGATCCAGATCGGGTGGCCGTCGCCTTGCTTGCCGACAACCGCGCGGATCTGTCCGTCGGCCTCCTCGACCTGTCCCGCCTCCTCGACCTTGGGTATCAGGATCAGGTCCGGCCCCTCAGGGACTACGGCCTTCAGGTCCTCGAAGCCCAGCGGCAATTGATTGATGCGTACCATGCGCTCCGCCCCAGCGAAATCGACCGAACGGAGCGCGTTGCGCACGATCAGGCGGGCGGCGTCCTTCTCGTCGGGGTGGACCGAGTCCTCCAGGTCGAGGATGATCCCATCCGGGTGATGGAGCCCGGCGTTGATCATCAACTTCGGCTGGTTGCCCGGCAGGTAGAGGCGCGAGCGCCGCAGTCGCTCACGCTCGGTCGGCCCTCGACGAGTCACGGTCCTCTCGGGTCGTGGGTCACCCTTGCCCTTAACTCCGGCCCGGCGCGCCGCGGCCTCGACGCGGGCCGCGATGCTGAACGGGAGGCCCCCTTTGTCGTCGATGTCCACGCGGGCGTTTCTTACGCCCAGCGCACGCAGCACGCGCTCGGCGCTCTCGCGGATTGAATGGCCGTAGAGTGCCGCGACCCTCGATTCGAGCTCTATCTGCAGTCCGCCCTTGTCGGCCAGCTCGATCTCGACATGCAGGTCGGAGCGTACGTCATCGCCTGTCGGGCCCGCTGCGCCGTGTCCAGTCCCCGCTGACATTATCCGATCCCCCTTACGGCAGGCGAGCGATGATCGCGTCGGTGACTTGCGTCGTGGAAGCAGCACCCTTCGAGATCGCCTCGGGGCCGCCCCCTATCCGCATCATGTCGTAGCTGCGGACCGCTCCCTCTTCGACGACCGCCGCGATGGCGTCGCGAATCGCTTCTGCTTTGCCGGTATCGCCGGTGTGGTCGAGCATCATCGCGGCACTCAGAATCATGGCTATCGGGTTGACGATCGGTGGGTCGAGCTTCTCGTACTTCGGCGCCGAGCCGTGAGTCGGCTCGAAGACCGCGACCTCGTCACCGATGTTGGCCGAGCAGGCGAAACCGAGGCCACCCACCAGGCCCGCGAACGCGTCCGACACGATGTCGCCGAACATGTTGCCGGCCACGATCACCGAATAGTCCTCCGGATTCTTGGTCAGCCACATCATCTGCGCGTCGATGTTGGTGGACCAGAGCTGGACGTCGGGGTAGCCGGCGTGTATTTCCTTCGCCACCTCCTCCATCATGCCGGATGTCTCGCGCAGTACGTTCGGCTTCTCGCAAATCGTGACCGATGGGTAGCCATGCTTCTTCGCGTAATTGAAAGCCGCCTCGACGATGCGCCGGCAGGCGTTACGCGTGAACACACGCGTCGAGATGGCGATCTCCTCGCTGGGAACGCCCTCGAACGCTTTGAACTTCGGGTGACTCGCCAGCGCTGCCCGCACTTGCTCCGGCGGGTTCGTCCACTCGATACC
>JASFTI010000080.1:0-12034 GCA_050053635.1 Gemmatimonadales bacterium | reverse complement strand
GAAGTATGCAGCGACGATCGCTCTGGTCGGGGTTGCCGTGGCGTGCGCGCCGTCCGGCGAGCAGTCCGCGGCGACCGATCCGGTGGCGTTCCATGCCGCGGTCGACAGCTTGCTCACGGCATCGGAGGATTCGTGGAACGGCGGCGACCTGGACGGCTTCCTCTACTGGTACAAGCGCGGTGAGGAGACGAGCTTCATGGGCGCGGTGGGTCCGATCTACGGTTGGGAGACGATCCGCAGCCGCTACGCTCCGCGCTTCGAGCTGGGAGCGAAGCGCGACTCGCTACGCTTCGAGGGTTTGCAGACGCGGCCGCTCGCCCCGTGGCTCGGGCTGGCCACGGCGCGCTACGTGCTCTTCCAAGCCGATTCGATAAGCTCGCAGGGGATCTTCACGCTGGTGTTGGAGAGGACGGCTGAGGGCTGGCGGATAATCCACGACCACAGCAGCGAGATTAGCTAGCCGAGCGACTCCTCGAGCGCTTCCTTCCTGACTCTGGCGACTGCGACCTGCTCGCGGACATTGGGTGCTTTGTCGCGGCCGTAAAGCTTCTCGATGGTCTCGTAGACTCTCAGCGCGACCCCCTCCTGTCCCATCTGGATCATCGCGGCAGCCTTGTTGAGCAGTGCTCTGGCCACGCGTGCGCGCAGGATAGGGTCCTTCGATTCGCTCCACCGCTTGACCACTTCGTCTAGCACCCCTACGGCTTCCGGCAGCCGGTCGAGCTCGGCCAGAGCGATGCCTTTGTTGACCATCGCTTTGCCTACCGCCTCGCTCATTCCCGGCCCGGGCTCACTCGAGAAAGCACCGATCAGCTCGTCGTAGACGCCGACCGCTTCCTCGTGCCGGTGCAGGTTGGCCAGACTCGCACCCTTGTTGAACAGCGCCCTGACGGCGTTCTCGCGTAGCCCCAGCAGCCGGGAACCGCCGGTCCGACGGACCAGGTCATCGTATACGCCGATCGCCTCGTCCGCCCGGCCCATCTGTGCCAGGACGACGCCCTTGTTGAATAGTGCGGCGTTGACTCGCAGGTCGACGGCGGGCCGGTAGACGTCATCGCGCGGTATCCGGTCGCCGAGGCGGACGATCAGGTCGTAGGCGGCGAGCTCGTCTATCGAACCGTCGGAGAGGCCGGCGGCCGCGGCGAGCATGGCGTCCATCAGTTGGCTGATCTGTTCGTGGCGCAACTCGGTCGCCGGGACGGCGGAAGCGGCGCTGATCGCGTCGCGGAACCGTGCACGTCGCACGGCCTGCTGTACACGATCGAGTGGATTGTCAGAACGCGCCATCTCTTCCCCCCGTCCACCCGCCTGGCAGGCTCGCCCAGATTGTCATCGGCACAATATACGGTTGCGCTGGCCGCTTGCGCACGTGGACAAGGGTCGCCGGCGAGTGGTCGGCTTGGGGGTCCTCTCGCTTCACCGCTCGCGTGCGCCCACGGAGAGCGTAGCGTCATCGGAGACACTCGCGAGTTACGCTGGTAGGACCCCCGGCGCCTCCCGCACTGGCTCGGACTCCGACCCAACCTTCGAGCGAGTCGTTCTTCCGCCTCCGACTACTGTGGCAGGAAGCGCTTCGGGAACTTCGCTACCACCGTGTAGACCGGGTCGACGATGTTGGCGACGGTACTCTCGCACACCTGGCTCACCAGCTGGTAGGCGTCCCAGCGGCCGAACCCGTAGTCTGCTTCGAGCCACTCGATGAGCTCGACGTGCGCCAGTCGGAAGGCGTCGATCAGCGGGCGAGCGCTGCCGGCGACCATGATGTACTCATCGTCTTCGATACGCGGCCAGGCGATGGTCGCGTCCTTGATCAGATCGATCTGGAGCACGACGTCGGCCGACGTTTCGAGTCCGGTCCCCGACACTTCGCCGTGACCCTGCCGCGCGTGGACGTCGCCGAAGTAGAGATAGGCGCCCTCGTGGAAAACCGGCAGGTAGACGGTGGCGCCCTGGCGGATCTCGGGCGCGTCCATGTTGCCACCGAAGTTACCGGGCCACAGCCCGGAGAACGCCTCTTCACCCGCCGGCGCCACCGCCACACGACCCAGCATCGGTTGCAGATCGATGGTCACCCGGCGCATCCGGCTGTCGGGTAGCTCGGTCGTCGCCGTCATGGTCTCGCGATCGAGCCGCCAGACGTAGCGGCCCTCGGGGATCGGGTCGTTGAGCATGCGAACGCGCGAATCGGTCGCCAGCCCCCCGAAGTCCGAGTAGTGGCGAGCGGCGGCGATGTCGTGGTTGAGTCGGAGCTCGAGGATCTTCACGACCAGCACGTCGTTCGGCGTCGCCCCCTCGATGTAGAACGGGCCGACCTCGCCGGGGAAGGCGCCACCCTCCTCGGTGTAGTAGCCACCGAACATTGTCCGCGAGACGAGCACCGTACCCGGCTCGATGCGAAGCACGGGCTCACGCACTGCGAAGGTTCGATGCCCGACCTGGGGCTCGAAGTACACGGTATCCGTCGGCGCCTGGCCGCCGGCCTGCACGGTCACCAGCATGGCGAGCATGAGCGGGACTTGCATGGGCACCTCCCGGGTAGGTTTCAGCCTGCTTTAGAAGTAACAGACTACCAGCTTGGTCGGGGGCTGACAAACTGGGGTCGGAGGCGGAAGACCACTCGCTTGGCGACCCCGCAGATTAGAAACGCCGGGCCGGGGCGTTTCGTACGGTCTAGAAATGGCGTTGGAACAGGCGTGAGCCCCGCCGGGTTGTTGGCAATACTACCGGCGTGTGCTAGTATCGTTAGCTCGGCGGCCACATTCCGAGCGGAGATCCCAACGAGATGAGTGATTCAGGCTCTCAGGGCATGAAGAATATCTTCCTGCGGGCGCGGTTGACCCGGGTGCTCGCCGTGTACCTGGGCGGATCGTACGCACTGCTGGAGGTCATGGACATCTTCACCGACCAGCTGGGTCTGCCCGACTGGTTCTTCCGAGGTGCGCTGATCATGCTGCTGATCGGGCTGCCGATCGTGGTCGCCACGGCGATCGTGCAGGCGCGGCGACGCTCGCCGGCGGTCGGCGAGCCGAGTGCAACGGCCAGCGCAGCGGAGGGTGCGGACGCCGACGGGCCGGGCGAGGTCGCCGCGCGGCCGGCGGCTGCGTCTCACCACTGGCTCAACTGGCGGAATGCCGTGCTCGGGTTCGTGGGCGCCTTCGCGGTCTGGGGGATCGTCACCGCGGGCTACATGGGGACGCGCGCTTTGGGGATCGGGCCCGTGGGCTCGCTGGTGGCTGCCGGGGTGCTCGATGAGCGCGAGCGCCTTATCGTGGCCGACTTCGAGAACAACACCGACGACCCGCTTTTGGGGCAGGCGGCGGCCGAGGCGTTCCGCATCGATCTCAGCCAGTCGACGATCGTCACGGTCGTCGATCCCGCGTTCGTCGGACAGGTGCTGCGGCGCATGCGGATTGACACGGAGCGCGAGCTAGATCTCGCTCTCGCACGTGAGGTCGCGATCCGCGAGGGGATCAAAGCGGTCGTTGCCGGCGACATCACGCGGGTGGGCGGTGGCTTCCAGCTAGCGGCACAACTCGTCTCGGCGCAGGACGGCAGCGTGCTGGTCCCATTCCGCGAGACGGCGAGCGATTCCACGGAGATCATCGACGCCATCGACCGGCTGTCCAGCAGTTTGAGGGAACGGATCGGCGAGTCGCTGAAGACGATCCGCGCCAGCGAACCGCTCGACCGGGTGAGCACGACGTCGCTCGAGGCGCTGCGCAAGTACTCGCAGGCGGTACGTGTCATCGAGCAAGGTGACAACGAGCGGGGCATAGCGCTGCTGGAGGAGGCCGTGGCGCTCGACACCGCTTTTGCCATGGCGTACCGAAAGCTCGGCGTGACGCTCAGGAACATCGGACAAGAGCGAGTCCGGGCAATGGAGGCTTTGACAAAGGCTTTCGAGCACCGCGACCGGCTCACCGAGCGCGAACGCTACCTGACCGAGGGCACCTACTACTGGGGGGTCGCCGGCGACAACGAGGCGGCGATGGCCGCCTACGAATCGCTGCTCGACATGAATCCGGATGACCCGTGGGCGATGAACAACCTGGCCATCATCTACGATGAGGCCCGCGACTTCCGGCGAGCCGAGCAGCTGTTTACGCGAGCCATCGAGCTCGACTCGGCCGGCTCGCTCTACTACGGCAATGCGATCGGCACACAGGTTGCCCAGGGCGAGTACGGTGAGGCCGACTACACGCTCGACCGAATGGCGGCGCTCTTCCCCGGGCACCCCAACGTGTCGATGCATGCGACGGCGCTCGCCGCCTCGCAGTTCGACTACGAAACGGCGGAACGGCACGTGCTCGAACTCCAGGAGGCGCAGCGCGCCAGCCCACTGATGCAGCGCTGGGCAGCCTTCAATCTGGCTCAGCTGGCGGAGGTCCGCGGGCAGCTTCGGGAGGCGGAGAGCCACATGCAAGAGGTGATGACGGCGGCCGAAGCAGCGGGTGATGTGGCGATCTACATGCAGAGCGCCGTGCGGCTCGCCTTCCACGACCTCTGGTTCCGCGGTCAAACGGAGGCCGCCGTGCGAAGTGTCGAGGACGCACTCGAACGCTATCCGCTGGAGACGATCGACCCAGCGGATCGTCCTTACGGCCTGCTCGCGACCTTCTACGCACTGGCTGAGCGACCGGTTCGTGCACGGGCTTTCCTAGCGGAATACGAGGCGGCCGTCGAGGACGGAACGATCTTGCCGAACCCGCAGGACGGCGGAGACGCGGCGAAGGGCATCTTGGCGCTGGCCGAGGGTCGCGTCGATGACGCTATAAGCGAGCTGCGGGCAATCGATGTCGGCTCGTGCACGATCTGCGTTCTGCCGATGCTGGGCCAGGCGTACGATCAGGCCGGCGCGACCGACTCGGTCGTCGCTATCTACGAGCGTTACGTTACGACGCCGTGGCTGACGCGCCTGGACGCCGGCGACTGGTTCGCGCTCGCCGCGATCTACGAACGGTTGGGCGGATTGTACGAGCTACGTGGTGACACGGCGAAGGCCGCCCTGTACTACGGTCGCTTCGTGGAGCTTTGGGAAGACGCCGATCCCGACCTGCAGCCACGGGTGGAAGCGGCGCGTCGGGCGTTGGAGAGACTGACCGAGCCATCGTAGTGGGGATTCGTGGCTGTCGGTTCCCAGCAGAACACTTACCCACCCCGCGTGTGCATCTCTCTGTGGGGATCTTTGCGCAGGTCTTCAATCTGATATAGCGGACCTCGCAGTGAGTTGAGCTCGGCGCGTTCTTCGGCGCCGCGGTCGCTGCGCTGCATCCACCTCTCAGCAATCAGCTCTTTGATTTCGTCGGTCGATGCGCCGCCGCGGAGCGGCGAGCGCAGGTCGAGACCGTCGGCGGCGTAGAGACAGAGGAACCAGACGCCGTCGGCCGTCAGGCGACTGCGGTCACAGGTCCGGCAGAACGGGTCGGTGGTCGAGGCGATGACCCCGAATGCGGTGCCGTCGGGAAGGGCATAGCGGTCGGCCGGCGCGGTGCCATTCTTGCTCAGCTCCTGGATCGGCCCGTAGCGCTGGCGCAGCGACTCTAGCATCTGCTGCTTGGAAACGACTCGGTCGAGCGACCACTGCGTCGCGCCGCCGACGTCCATGTACTCGATGAAGCGGACCTCGGCGCCTGACTCGGTGCCGAACTCGATGAGGTCGGCTAATTCGTCGTCGTTGAAGCCACGCATTACCACGGTGTTGATCTTCAGCTTCTCGAGCCCCGCTGAGTGGGCGGCTTCGATCCCCGTCAGCACGTGGTGTAGGTCGTCGCGGCGCGTCAGCTCGCGGAAGCGATCGGCCCGCAGTGTGTCGAGGCTCACCGTCAGGCGGTGAAGGCCTGCGTCGGCCAGCCCCTCGGCATGTCGGGCTAGCAGAACGCCGTTGGTGGTCAAGCTGATGTCTTTGATCTGGGGGATTCGCGCCAGGCGCTCGACCACCTGGCCAACCTCCCGGCGCATCAGCGGTTCGCCGCCCGTCAGCCGCACCTTGTCGACGCCGAGTCCGGTGAAGGCCTCTACCAGGCGGCCGGTCTCCTCGACGTTCAGGATGTCGTCCCGCGGCAGCCAGACGTATTCCTCGCCGGGCATGCAGTAGGTGCAACGCAGGTTGCACATGTCGATCAGCGACACGCGCAGGCTGCGGAGCGGCCGGTCCAGCCGGTCTCTCGGTGCCGGTGTGTGTTCGGAGGCCGGGTCGCCAGCCTTCTCGGTGGATGCGGTGGTAGGTACCGCGGGTCTACTCAACAGCTCTCCCAGTGTTTGGGCCCGGAACATCAAGCTTTGACGGCAGTCCGTGAAGGTTACGGGGGGCGGCGTCAGATGCAAGCCGCTGCCACCAGGGAAACCGGATTAGCGGCGCTGCTGTTCCTAGGGCACGAGTCGGAGGAGTGTGACTACGAACCGGGGATGTCGATGATAAGGCGTAGATCGTTGTCAGGGCTGGTTGTCTTGGTGCTCGTGTCGTTGGTGGCCTGCGGCACGGCGGAGTCCCAGGTGGGTCAGGCGGAGGGCGGCGCGGCGAGAGTGCCGTTCGTCACCGACGGCTGGAGGACCGATTTCTCCAAGCACGCGGTGCCGCTGGACGAGATCATCTCGGGCGGCCCGCCGAAGGATGGGATTCCGCCGATCGACCGGCCGCGGTTCGATTCGGTGCGGGAGGCGGATCGCTGGCTGGGTGATCGCGAGCCGATCGTCGTCTTCGAGCGGGACGGCGAGGTACGCGGCTACCCGTGGCAGGTCCTGATCTGGCACGAGGTCGTCAACGACGAGGTCGGTGGTCTCCCGGTCTCTATCACCTACTGTCCCTTGTGTAACACGGCGATCGCCTTCGACCGCCGGGTCGGTAGCATGCTCCTCGACTTCGGCACGACCGGCAAATTGCGGCACAGCGACCTGGTGATGTACGACCGGCAGACGGAAACGTGGTGGCAGCAGGCGACGGGTGAGGCGATAGTCGGTGAGCTGACCGGCACGGTGCTGACTTTTCTTCCGGCGCCCACGGTCAACTGGTCGGACTTCAAGCGCGAGTACCCCGACGCTCAGGTGCTGAACCGCGACACCGGGCACCGGCGCCCCTACGGGACGAGCCCATACGACGGCTACGACACGGGCAGTCCCTGGCTGTTCCGCGGCCGCAGCGACAGCCGGCTGCCAACCATGGCCCGGGTGGTGGTGGTGAAGAGCGGCGACGCTGCCGTGGTCTACCCGATGGAGACTCTGGCGCAGGAGGGGGCGATCAATCACGAGGTCGGTGAGACGGCGGTGGCGGTCTTCTATCGGGCGGGCACGGCGTCGGCGGTCGACGCCAGGCGGATCGAGACAGGGCGCGACGTGGGCGCTGCCGTCGCCTATCACCGCACGCTCGACGGCCGCACGCTCACCTTCCGCGCCGACGGCGACGGCTTCCGCGACCGAGAGACCGGCACGCACTGGACCTTCTTCGGCGAGGCGATCGACGGGCCACTGGCCGGTGAGACGTTGGAGCCGGTCGTTCATTACGTTCCGTTCTGGTTTGCCTGGGCGGCGTTCGCGCCCGACACACCGATTTACGGTATGTAGCGCAGCGGAGTCGAACTTCGATCGCGTCTTCCCTTGCTCGAGATTCGAGAATTCCCGATACTCTCGAGATTCTGGCACTGAACGTTCCCTTTTCCCTCTGAGATATGTCGATAAGTAGGGTCACCGTGTACTGCGCGTCGAGCACCCAGGCGGATTCCGTGTATCTGGACGCCGCCGAGCGGCTCGGCCGGATACTCGCCGAGAACTCGATGACTATCGTCTACGGCGCCGGCGGCGTCGGCTCGATGGGCCGGCTGGCCGACGGCGCCCTGACGGCGGGTGGATCGGTCATCGGCGTGATTCCCCGCTTCATGAAGGAGCTAAAGTGGTACCATAAGGGGATCGGTGAGATCGTCGAGGTGGAGGACCTGCACGAGCGGAAGCGCGCGCTGCTGGACGGCGTCGACGCGGTGGTCGCACTGCCGGGCGGGTCCGGTACGCTGGACGAGCTGCTGGAGGCGATCTCGCTGAAGCGGCTGGGGACATTCCTCGGCCCGATCGTCATGGTGAACACAGCTGGCTTTTTCGATCCCTGTATCGAATTGCTGGAGCGCTGCATCGCGGAGCGGTTCATGGACGCGCGGCACCGGGCGATGTGGCAGGTGGTCGCCGAGCCCGAGGAGGTGCTGGAGGCGTTCCGCTCGGTGCCCGAATGGTCGAGCGCGGCGATCGGGTTCGCTGCCATCTGAGGCGATACGCCGGTACTCTTTTATGCTGCCCGGGCCCTCTGTATCTTGCGGTACGCGTCGAACAACTAATTCAGGACCTCGCTGCGCCGCGCTGCCGGCTCTGTCGTGTGGTGCGGTAGCCTGGCGTACTGAACGGGAGGATGCGTATGCGTTTAGCCCCACTCGCCGTCGGCGCGACCCTTGTCGCCCTTACCGCTTTCGCTAACCACCAGCAGGCCGATCCCACGCCGGAAGGTGGTCTGCTGCTGGTCACCAACAAGAGCGGTAACACAGTCTCGTTCATCGACCCGGCGACGGGCCAGGAGGTGAACCGCCTCGCGACCGGCCCCAGCCCGCACGAGGTAGCTGTGACGCCGGACGGAAAGCTGGCGTTCGTGGCCAACTACGGGTCGAACAGCCTGACCGTGGTCGATGTCCCGCAACAGACGGTGGTGGGTTCGGTCGGTCTTGGCGAGCACAGCCGTCCGCACGGTCTGGTGGCGTCGGAGGACGGCGCCTCGATCTGGGTGACGACGGAAGGCTCGAAGCATCTCGTGGAGGTCGACGTCGGCAGTTTGAGTGTGAAGCGGGCCATCCGCACCGGTCAAGAGGTGACGCACATGGTGGCCTTGGCCGAGGGCAGAGGCAAAGCGTATACGGCGAACATCGGATCGGGCAATGTGACGGCCATCGATATCGAGAGCGGCGAAGTGATCCGCAACATCGAGACGGGCGCCGGCGCCGAGGGTATCGCGGTGACAAACAACGAAGAGTATCTGCTGGTGACCAACCGTGCAGCCGGTACAATCACGGTGGTCGATGTCATGACCGACGAAGTTGTCCACAGCATGGAGGTGGGCGGTTTCCCGATCCGCGTCGAAGTGACGCCGGACGGCGAGCGGGCGCTGGTGAGCCAGGCGCGAGCCCGCGCGGTGATCGAGATCGAGCTCGACGGCTGGAAGGTCGCACGCACTCTGCAGATCGGCTCGTTCCCGGTCGGTATCGAGATACGACCGGACGGCAAGGTCGCCTACGTGGCCAATACCGGTGATAACATGTTGACGGTCATCGACCTCGACAGCTTCGACGTGTTGACGACTATCGCCGCCGGTGAGGAGCCGGACGGGATGGCCTGGGCCGGGTCCTAGTCGCCATGTCGCTAGCCCGGTACACCTGGCTGCCCGTAGCGGCGATTCTGGTTGCTGCCGCCTGCACGGTCGAGCGCGCCGATGTGCGAACGCCGAGCGGTGAGCCGCCGGAGGCCGACACCACGCGGGTCCACCGCCTGCTCGAAGTAATTGCCGACGCGTTCCGAACAGGCGACCTGACCGCACTCGATACGGTGTACCATGACGGTGTCACCGTCTACGAAGGCGGGCGGGTCGACCGGGGGTGGATCGCCTACAGAGATAGCCACCTTATCCCCGAAATCGAGGGGCTGAGCGAGCGGCGGCTCGAGTTCGAGGATGTCGAGATCAGGTTGGCGGGTAGCACCGCGCTTGTCATCTACAGCTACACGCTGACCGCTCGGCGCGACGGAGAGCCGATCACGGCGCACGGTCTCGGGACCATGGTTTTCCGAAGGTTCGCCGGGCGCTGGCGTCTCGTTCACTCGCACAGCTCGGCCGGCGCGAGCTGATGGGTGAGGTGCCGATGGCCGGGGAGCGCGAGCGCCGTGGTCAGCGGCTGAGCAGCCGGAACCCGCTCACCGGCGAAGCGGTGGCCGACTTTCCGATCATGAACGCCGAAGAGGTGCGCGGTCTGGTCGACGCGGCGCGTGAGGCGCAGGCGGAGTGGTCGCAGCGCTCGCTCGAGGACCGGGCGGAGATGCTCGGCCGGGTTCGGCGCCTGGTTGCCGAGCGCTCGGAAGAGATCGCTCGGGTGATCAGGGCGGAGACGGGCAAGGTGACAGGTGAAGCGCTCTACGAGGCCGCCGTCGCCTGCGATTACCTAGACTATCTGACGCGCACGGCTCCCAAGCTCCTGCTGGCGCGGCGGGCGGGTACCGGCTGGCTATCGCACCGCAAGGCCCGGGTGCTGTACGAGCCGTTCGGTGTGGTCGGCGCGATCACGCCGTGGAATTACCCGTTCGCCATAAGCGTGAGCAGCGTGGGCACCCCGGTCGCGTGTGGGAACGCGGTGGTGCTCAAGCCGTCGGAATACACGCCGGCGACGGGTCAGCTGGTGGTCGAGCTGTTCAGCGAGGCGACGGGGCTGGAGCATCTGGTCAGCCTGGCGACGGGTGATGGGCGGACGGGCGCGGCGTTGATCGAGGCGGGCGTCGATAAGGTGGCGTTCACCGGCTCGGCGGAGACGGGAAAGAAGGTGATGGCGGCGGCGGCGGGCTCGCTGACGCCGGTCGTGCTGGAGTTGGGCGGTAAGGACGCGATGATCGTCTGCGAGGATGCCGACATCGAGCGAGCGGCGCGGGGCGCGGTCTGGGGAGCGTTCTACGGCTGCGGCCAAGTCTGCATGTCGGTGGAGCGTGTCTACGTCGTCGAGCCGGCGTACGATCGGTTCGTACAGGCCGTGGTGGCGGAGGCGCGACGGGTGCGGACGAGCGATGAGCCGGATGCGATGGTCGGGTCGCTGATCGCGCCGTTCCAGCTGGAGAGGGTGAACGGGCACGTCCGCGATGCACAGTCGCAGGGTGCACGCGTGTTGCTCGGCGGCAGGCCGATCAAGGGGCCGGGTTACTTCTACGAGCCGACGGTGGTAGTCGATGTGGATCATAGCATGGAGCTGATGACGGATGAAACGTTCGGCCCGGTACTACCGATCATGCGCGTAGAGGACGACGAGGAAGCGGTGCGGCTGGCGAACGACAGCCCCTTCGGGCTCGATGCGAGCGTTTGGACGCGGGACCCCGCGAGGGCGCGTCGTATCGCGGGGCGACTGCGAGTCGGTTCGGTCGTGATCAACGACCACCTGATCAACTACGCGATCCCGGACCTTCCCTTCGGCGGCGTCGGTCACAGTGGGTTCGGCCGCGTGCACGGTCTGGAAGGGCTGCGTGAGTTCGTGCGGCCGAAGGCATGCGTCGAGGACCGGCTGGCCTTCAAGCGCGAGCCCTATTGGTTCGACGAAGGTGGGAGCGGAGAAGGATTGGTTCGGTCGCTGCTCAAGTTCCGGCACGGACGCGGCCTAGCGCGTCGCGCCGCTGCCGCCCTGCGGATGTTGCGTGTGCTGAAGCGATGACCACGAGCAGAGCGCCGTCGAACCCTCTCGCCCCGCAGATCGACGACCTGCTCACGTGCGTTCATTGCGGGTTCTGTCTGCCCGCCTGTCCTACTTACGAGATACTGGGCAGTGAGAACGACTCGCCGCGCGGCCGCCTCTACCTGATGCGTGCGGTGGCGGAGGAGCGGCTGGACGTGGACGATAAGTCCCTCGCACTCCATCTGGATCGCTGTCTCGGCTGCCGCGCCTGCGAGCCGGTCTGCCCATCGGGCGTCCGCTACGGGGCGTTGCTCGAGCAAGCCCGTGCCGAGTTAGTGACGGCGGCGGGTCCACTGGGCCGGGCGGCGAGCATTCCGCTCGACCTCGTTTTCGCGAACCGCTGGCTTGGTCGTATCGTTTGGATCGTGCTGCGCCTGTTCCGGGCCAGTGGTATCCCGCGGCTCATCGCGCGTGCCGGCCGGGCGGGCCGTATGCCGGGACGTCTGCGCTTCGCGATGGCGATGCTCGCGGCGACGGCGCCGCGGGCCAGGGGCGGGCGCGGCGCACTGCGGGGCGTGAGACGAGCGAAGCGGCAGCGCGATGGGACGTGGCGCTCGACCGACGCGGCCGGGGGACCGCCCGACGGGGAC
>JASFTI010000079.1:0-12127 GCA_050053635.1 Gemmatimonadales bacterium | reverse complement strand
AGCGAAGCGGTCATTAAAGGTGTGTTCTGGGGCACGGTGAACGGCGTGGGTTGCACGTTGCTCGCGATGGGCATTTTGCCGCTGGCCGAGTCGTTTACGAAGATCACCACGGACCAGTCGCTGCTCGAGCTGGCAGACGTCAACCGGCCGCTGTTGAGGCGCTTATCGTTGGAGGCGCCGGGCACTTATGCGCACTCGATCAACGTAGCCAACCTGGCGGAGGCCGCGGCCCGTGAGATCGGGGCGAATGCTCTGCTGGTGCGCGTCGGCGTCTACTACCACGACATCGGCAAGGTGAAGAAACCCCAGTACTTCGTCGAGAACCAGCCGCCGGGGCGCAACCCGCACGACAAGCTGAAGCCCGCGACGAGTGCCGGCATCGTTCGCGAACACGTCAATGACGGGCTCGAGCTGGCTGGTGAAGCGCGGCTGCCCGAGAACGTGAAAGCGTTCATCACCGAGCATCACGGGACCCAGAAGATCGGCTTCTTCTGGGATCGGGCGCAGGAACT
Source organism: Gemmatimonadales bacterium (assembly GCA_050053635.1). GTDB lineage: Bacteria > Gemmatimonadota > Gemmatimonadetes > Palauibacterales > KS3-K002. The sequence goes on along the minus strand of JASFTI010000079.1, from coordinate 11,615 downwards.
CGACCCTGAGGCCGAGCTCAGCGCGAAGGACTTCCGTTACGGTGGCCCCAAGCCGCAGAGCAGAGAAACGGCCATCGTTCTGCTCGCCGATTCCGTCGAGTCGGCGGCGCGTGTGCTCCAGGATCCGACGCCCGAGCGCATCGCCGAGCTGGTCGACCGGATCGTCGGCTTCAAGATCTCCGAAGGTCAGCTCGACGAGGCGCCGCTCACCATGCGCGATATCGACATCATCAAGCAGCAGTTCGTCAAGGTGCTCACCGGCATGTACCACCACCGCCTCGACTATCCGCTGCAGAACAGTCAGGAGGCGGAGGAAGCGGTCGTACCCGGAGCATCGTGACGCCGACCGGCCTCGTCGTCCACGCCAACAGATTGGAGACCGTCTCGGTCCTCGAGGCGGCTGACGTGGAACGGGCGGTGATGCTGACCGCGGAAGCCGAAGGTGTCGAGAGCGGCGCGATCTCGGTCACCTTCCTCGATGCGCCCGGCATAGCGGCCCTCGGCGAGGCGCATCTCGGGCGATCGGAACCCACCGACGTAATCGCCTTCAATCTGGCTGAGCCGGCAGATCCGCTGGGTGATGTGTATATCTGCCCCAAGGTGGCGGAGGAGTCGGCACGGGAATACGGGGTCGAGCTGCGGGAGGAATTGTTACGGCTCGTGGTGCACGGCGTACTCCATGTCCTTGGCCACGACCACCCCGAAGGGCCGGAACGCATGGAGAGCGAGATGTTCCGGCGCCAGGAAGAGATCCTGTCCCGGATATTGTAGTCAATATCCAACAGCCGACAATCGACTCTCGAGTTCCAGGTAGAACCTCGATCACCGACGCCCAAGGTCCGACGTCCAACGCTCACGCCGCTGTAGACGAAAGGTCCGGATCCGGATACAGTTAGACCGGGTGAATAGCCATGGCTAGAGACAAGACCGCATTCCAACTGATCAGGCGCTACTTTTTCACCGGCATAGTTGTGATCGCGCCGGTTGGCGTCACGGCCTACGTGCTCTGGTGGATCTTCGCCAACCTGGACAGGATCTTGGGCCGCCTGTTCAACGTGATCGGCATTCGGATCCCCGGCCTGGGGCTCGTCGTACTGTTCGCCATCGTGATCGCCGTCGGCTGGGCGGCTCAGCAGGCGGTGGGGCGCGAGTTCATCGCGCTGGGCCGCGATTGGCTGAAGAAGTTCCCGCTCACCCGCACGATCTACAGCGCCGCCAGTCAGATCGTCGAACAGATCGTGGGAGAGGATCGCAGATTCTTCAAGGCGACTGTGCTAGTGGAATACCCGCGACCCGGCTGTTGGGCGATCGGCTTTCTCACCAGCGAGGCAGCCGAAGAGATAAGCGACACAACTCAGGCCGATGCGGTGTCGATATTCCTACCGACCACCCCCAACCCGACCTCCGGGTACATCGTGTTCCTACCGCGTAGTCAAGTGCGGCGCCTCAACATGACCGTGGAGGAAGGGTTCAAGCTCGTGGTCTCGGCCGGCGCCGTGACCCCGGACCTGGGACAGCGGTTGGGTGCGAAGGATGTCTAGTCAGCCGGGCGGCGCTAAGATGACTGACCCACAGGTTCTCGAGGTCAGTGCCGAGCGCGTCCGCCTACTACTCGAGGCGGGCGAAGAAAAAGCCCTCTGTAGTTACCTCGAGGCCTTCCATCCCAGCGACCTCGCCGACCTCATCGAATCGCTCGACGAAGAGCAACGCGCGCCCGTCCTTCATGTCCTCTCGGATGAGATCGCTTCCGAGACACTGGCCGAGATGGAGGAGGAGGAGCACCCGGAAGAGCTGCTCATTGCCGAGGCCGACCGCGTCCCCGAACTCGTTCTCGAGCTCTCGGCGGACGACGCCGCCGATATCTTAGGCGACCTGCCGCTCGAGAAACAGCGCGAAGTACTGGCGCAGCTACCGCTGGACGAGGCCGAGGAGCTGCGCGGACTGCTCGCCTACGACGAGGAATCGGCCGGCGGCATCATGACCACCGATGTGATCGCGGTGCAGGAGACCGCATCGATCGGTGAAGCGGTCGACGAGATCCGCCGCCAGGTCGCCGAGGGCGAGGACTACTACACGGTCTTCGTCATTGATGATAAAGGGAGGCTGCAGGGAACGGTCTCCTTCCAGAATCTCATCGTCTCACAGCCGTCGATTCCGATAGGGCGGGTGACCGAGCCGAGCGTGGCGGCGGTGCCGGCGACGATGGACCAGGAAGAGGTGGCACGCGTGCTGTCCCGCTATAACCTGGTCTCGGTTCCGGTCGTCGACCCGGCCGACCGCCTCATCGGCCGCATCACCTTCGATGATGTGATGGACATCGTCGAGGCGGAGACGACCGAGGACATCCTGCGCTTCTCGGGCGTGTCGGACGAGGAGTACCTGTACGGCGGCGTCGGCCAGGCGGTGAAGAACCGTTTGCCCTGGCTCGCGCTGGCGCTGGTGACGACGTCGATCGCGGCCGCGGTGATCTGGATCTTCCGCGACACCGTAGAGCGTGCAGTCATCCTCGCTGCGATCATGCCTGTAATCGCGGCCGTCGGTGGCAACGCCGGCACCCAGGCGCTGGCGGTAACGGTACGCCGACTGGCGCTGTCGCCGGAACGCGCGCGTTCTTGGGGCGTGGTGTCGAAGGAGCTGACCGTAGGTTTGGCGAACGGCGCGGCCGTCGGGCTTCTGGCGGGGATCGCCGGCTACGTGCTCCAAGGGAACCTGTATCTTGGCCTGGTGGTGCTGCTGGCCATGTGGGGTAACCTGATGGTGGCGGGCTTTGCCGGCGCCTTCGTCCCCGTGCTGCTCGAAAAGCTGGGCGTCGATCCGGCTGTGGCATCGTCCGTCTTCTTCACCGCGCTGACGGACATCTTCGGGTTCTTCCTGCTGCTCGGTCTCGCCAGCTGGATTCTGCTGCCGCACGTCTAACCTGGCGGTCGCCGGCGACGGTCTCGCGGGCTTCGCCTGCGACCCAGGGCTGTAAGAGGGCGAGGAGATCGGTTATTTTCGATGGGTACCGTAGAGTCGGGGTTGAGGTGAACGATCTCAAGTCCAGCGAACGCAAGCTGCTGGAGGCGTTTGAAGCGGGCGAGGCCCGGGCTCTGGCCCGGGCTATTTCGTGGGTGGAAAACGCCCGGCCCGGGTTCGAGCGGCTGCTGAGCGCGCTACACGATCGAGTTGGCCGAGCGCACCGGATAGGCATTACCGGGCCGCCGGGGGCGGGGAAGTCCACGCTCATCTACGGACTCGCCAGACTCGTGCGTCAGGACGGCGAGCGAGTCGGAGTCGTCGCGGTCGATCCTACTTCGCCGTTTACCGGCGGGGCGCTGCTGGGCGATCGCATCCGCATGGTCGGAACGGCGGGCGACGACGGTGTGTTTATCCGGTCGATGGCGAGTCGCGGCTCGCAGGGCGGCCTGGCGACGACGAGCCGGGAAGTCGCCGACCTGATGGACGCCTTCGGCTTCGAGCGCGTGGTCGTCGAGACCGTCGGCGTCGGCCAGTCGGAGCTCGAGATAGCCGGTGCGGCTGACACGACCGTCGTGGTCCTCACGCCCGAGTCGGGCGACTCGATCCAGGCGATGAAGGCCGGCCTGATGGAGATCGCTGACGTCTTCGTCGTCAACAAGGCCGACCGACCGGAGGCAGCCCGCGCCGCGGGTGAGCTCAAGACAATACTCCGGCTCCGCCAGGGGCAGGTTTTCGATCGCATCCCGGCCCATCACGGTGTCGACCTCACCGCCATGGCCAAGCGTCGGATGGCAGAAGAGGCGCAGGCGCACGGGGCAGCCCCTGAGACGACCGACCAAGCACGTGACGGTCCGCAGGCCTGGGAAATCCCGGTCCTGCTGACCAGCGCCCAGAACGGCGAGGGGGTCGTCGAGCTGCTGGAAACGCTGGAGAGTCATTACACGCTGGTGAAGCAAACCGGTGAACTGGCGAAGCGCCGCGCCCAGCGTCTGCTGGAGCGGGTCCGCGCCGTCGTCGACCGCGGGCTGAGGACCCGGGTCTGGCGGGACGGTGAAGGTGAGGCGCTGCTCGACGCTGCCCGTGTGGACCTGGAATCGGGGGCCCGCACCCCGTACGATGTGGCTGCGGAGATAATGGGGACGGTGGGCAGTCGGTCGGTGGGCGGTGAGCGGTAGGCGGCAATCAGAAATCAGAAATCAGAGATCGCTGAACGGTATGGGCGAAATGAAGAAGCAGCGACCGTCGGTCGAGCAGCTGGCAGCCGAGAATCAGGAGTTGAAGGCGGAGCTCGAGCGGTGGCGGCGCGAGCGCGCCGCGTGGCTGGGCAAGTACAAGTCGGCGGCGAAGCGGGAGGATGTCCTGTTCGAGAGCCCATCCGGGGCTGAGGTCCAACCGCTCTACACGCCGTTCGACACCGGCGTCTACGACCCGGAGTATGCCGAGAAGTTGGGGTTCCCCGGCGAGTACCCGTTCACTCGGGGACCGTACACGACGATGTACCGGACCCGGCTTTGGACGATGCGCCAATTCTCCGGGTACGGCACGTCGGAAGAGACCAACCTGCGCTATAAGTACCTGCTCGATCACGGCCAAACCGGACTGTCGGTGGCTTTCGATTTCCCCACGCTCATGGGATACGACTCCGACGATCCGCGCTCGGAAGGCGAGGTGGGGGTCTGTGGTGTGGCGATCTCGAGCCTGGCCGACATGGAGACGTTGTTCGACGGCATCCCGCTGAGAGACGTCTCCGTCTCGATGACCATCAACGGGCCGGCGATGATGCTGTACTGCTTTCTGCTGGCTACGGCGGAGAAGCAGGGTGTCGATCTCGGAGAACTCCGGGGGACCATCCAGAACGACATCCTGAAGGAGTACATGGCGCAGCATGCCTGGATCTTTCCGCCGGAGCCGGCGCTCAAGATCATTGCCGACATCTTCGAGTGGTCGTCGGCCAGCGCGCCGAAGTTTAATACGATCTCGATCAGCGGTTACCATATCCGCGAGGCGGGGTCCACCGCCGTGCAGGAGCTCGCCTACACGCTGAAGAACGGTTTCACCTACGTGGAGGCGGGGATCGAGCGCGGCCTCGACGTCGACGACTTCGCTCCCAGACTCTCCTTCTTCTGGGACGTCCACAACGACTTCTTCGAGGAGATAGCCAAGTTCCGAGCCGCTCGCCGCATCTGGGCGCGCCATATGAAGGACGTCTACGGGGCGACGGACCCGGACAGCTGGCGGCTCCGCACACACGCGCAGACGGCGGGTGTGTCACTGATGGCGCAGCAACCGGAAAACAACATCGCGCGTGTGGCTTACCAGGGGCTGGCCGCAGTGTTGGGCGGCACGCAGTCGCTCCACACCAACGCTCTGGACGAGACGTTGGCGTTACCGACGGAGAAGGCGGTCCGCATCGCGCTGCGCACCCAGCAGATCCTGGCCTACGAGACGGGCGTGGCGAACTCGATCGATCCGCTGGCCGGCTCGTACTACGTGGAGTCGTTGACGGACCGGATGGAGGCGGAGGCGGAGCGCATCTTCGCCGAGATCGATGAGATGGGCGGCGTGGTGAAGGGTATAGAAGAAGGTTACTTCCAAGGGCAGATCGCTCTATCGGCCGAACGCTTCCAGCACGAGGTCGAAACGAATCAGCGCATCGTCGTCGGGGTGAACGATTTCACCGGCGGTAACGAGGACGTCTCGATCGATCTATTGAAGATCGGTCCCGAGATCGAGGAGAAGCAGCGACGGCGGCTCGCCGAACTGCGGGCACGGCGCAGTCAGACCCAAGTCGACCAGGCGCTCGAGCGCGTCGCTCAAGCGGCGGTCAACGGTGAGAACCTGATGGGCCCGACCCTGGATGCAGTTCGCGCCTACGCCACGCTCGGCGAGATCAGAACCGCGCTCGAGAAGATTTACGGAAGGTTCAGGGAACCGCTGTTCTTCTGATATCGTAGTGAACTGTGAACGTTGAACATTGAAATTGAACATCGAAGATTGAACGATCACCGATCACTGATCACCGATTACCGATTACCGACCACTGATCACAGACCAACCCCACGTCCGCACCAACACGCTGACCGCTGAGCGCGTGATCGTCGCGCCCGGAAGGGCAGAACGTCCCCGCCCGTCTGGGATGCGGCGGCAGCGCGAGGAACCTCGACCGTTCGACCCTGGCTGTCCCTTCTGTCCCGGCAACGAGGCGCAGACGACCGAAGAGCTGCTCCGAATTCCCGAGGGAGAGGCGGCGGATGCACCGGGCTGGCGCGTGCGTGTCGTGGGCAATAAGTACCCGGTGCTGCTCGAGGAGATGCCGGCGCAAGCGTGCGAGCCCGGTACTTCCGGGCAGGTCGAGCCCGCGGTGGGTCGGCACGAGGTGATCGTCGAGACCCCGATCCACGACGCGGATCTCGCGAGTCTCAGCTCCGAAGAGATCTTCGAGGTACTGCGGGCGGCACGTGACCGTTTTGCGGCGGCCGTCGCCGATCCGCGGGTCCAGCACGTGGTGATCTTCCGCAATCAGGGGCGGTTGGCCCACGCCTCACTGACGCACCCACACTCCCAGCTGGTCGGCCTGCCGTTCGTGCCGCCCCTCGTCGCCCAGGTTCTCGAGCGTGCTCGAGCTCATGCGACTGCGCACGGCGCGGTGCTGCTCCTCGAGATGGCGGAGGCGGAGGTGGAGGACGGCGCCAGGCTGATCGAGGCGACAGAACGGCTCGCTACCTTCGTGCCCTTCGCCGCCGCGCACGACCACGAGATCTGGATCGTCCCGCGTCAGCTGCCGCCGCGCTTCGATCGGGCCGACGATCAGGGGCTCCGCGGTTTGGGGGATGCCCTGCGGCGGGCGAGCCGAGCGCTTGCCGCCGCTCTGGGAGACCCGGACTACAACTTGATTCTTCACACGGCGCCGTTGCGCGGCGCGAATGAAGAGCTGCTGCCCTGGTACCTGCAGATGATCCCTCGTTATGCGGTGAGCGCGGGGTTCGAGATGGGGATCGGGGTGCGGATCTTGACGACGGCCCCCGAGGCGGCGGCAGAAACGCTGCGATCGGCGCTCGGCAAGGTTGCCGGGCTCTGAGGCCGCAGGTATTTTGCGGTCGCGAGTCTCGACTGACCCTACACTTCACAACGCTATGGCGGAACGTAAGATACGCGTGCTGGTGGGCAAACCCGGGCTCGATGGTCACGATCGCGGTGCCAAGGTCGTAGCCGCGGCGTTGCGCGACGCCGGCATGGAAGTCATCTACACGGGCTTGCACCAGACGCCCGAGCAGATCGTGCAAGCGGTGATCCAGGAAGACGTCGACGTGGTGGCGTTGTCCATTCTCTCCGGGGCCCACATGACTCTTTTCCCCAGGGTCCTCAACCTGCTGCGCGAGGAAGGTGCCGGTCATGTCCTGCTGACGGGTGGCGGCATCATCCCTTCCGAGGATATGGAAAAGCTGCAAGAGATGGGGGTGGGCAGACTCTTCGGACCGGGGACACCGACTTCGGAGGCCGTGGCGTATATCCGCGAGTGGTTCGCCGAGGCCGGGGCCGGAGAGGACGAGGATTGATCCAAGCGGCGCAGAGCGCCCGATAGCGAGTACAGCATGGTGAAGAAGGCTGCGAAGGCGGAGGCGTCGAAGTCGCGCATGCGCCGCCTGGCGGACGAGCTCGGCGAGCTCGAGGCCAGGCTGCGGCAGGGCGGTGGGCCTAAGTACGTCGATAAACAGCATTCGGAGGGCAAGCTCACCGCGCGGGAGCGGCTCGAGCTGCTCTTTGACAACGGTTCATACTTCCAGGAGGTTGGCCTGCTCGTCGCCTACGACCAGTACGACGGCAAGGCCCCGGCCGCCGGTGTGATCACCGGCTACGGCGTCGTCGAGGGTCGCGAGGTCGTGGTGGTGGCGAACGATGGAACGGTGAAAGCGGGCTCCTGGTGGCCGGAAACGATCCCCAAGATGCTCCGCGCCCAGGAGATGGCGATGCGCTGCCGCATCCCGATCATCTACCTGGTCGACTCTTCCGGAATCAATCTGCCCTATCAGGGCGGCGTTTTCCCCGGCCAGTACGGGGCCGCCCGGATCTTCTACTACAACTCGCTGATGCGGCGCTATCTGCGCCTGCCGCAGATCTCGGCGGTCATGGGGAACTGCATCGCGGGTGGCGCCTACCTGCCGGCGCTTTCCGACGTGATCTTCATGGTCAAAGGCACGAGCTTCATGGGGCTGGGCGGACCCAACCTGGTGAAGGGTGCCACGGGCCAGACGGTCGATGGCGAGACGCTGGGCGGTGCCGACACCCACACCAAGATCTCCGCCGTCGCCCACTACGAGCCGGAGAACGACGAGGCCTGCATCGAGTCGATCCGCCGCTACGTCGCCGACCTGCCGCCCAGTCAGCGGATGCCCATTACGCTCGCCGAGCCGCGGCCGCCGGTCCGGGCGCCCGAAGAGGCATACGATCTGCTTCCCGACGATCACCGTGGCGGTTACGACATGCGGGCCGTGCTGGCGACCATCGTCGATGAAGGCGAGTGGACCGAGTTCCAGCCCGAGCACGCGTCCGAGATGATCTGCGTCGACGCTCGGATTAGTGGCATACCCGTGGGCATCCTGGCCAACGACCGGGGGATCGTGCGGGACCACAGGCAGGGGCCGCCCCGATTCGGCGGCATCATCTACACGGAGAGCGCCGAAAAGTGTGCCTACTACATAGAGACCTGCGATCGGCACCGCAGGCCACTGCTCTACGTTCAGGATGTGTCGGGCTTCATGGTGGGCACTGACGCCGAGCACTCGGGCATCATTCGGGCCGGCGCGCGGATGGTGGAAGCGATGTCGGCAGCGACGGCGCCCAAGATCGTCCTCACCGTCAACCACGCCAGCGGTGCCGGATACTACGCGATGGCCGGTCAGGGCTTCGACCCCGACTTCATCTTCTCCTGGCCCACCGGCCGCATGGGCGTGATGGAAGGCGAGTCGGCGGCGCAAGCCGTCCATGGCCGGGCGATCGGCGAGGCGCTCGAGGCGGGCCGCGAGTTGGATGAGGAGACCCGGCAGAAGATGGAGAAGACGGTCGCCGACTACGACCACCAGCTCGATGCGCGTTTCGCCGCCGCCCGTGGTTACGTGGATGCGGTGATCACACCCGAGCGAACGAGGGACGCTCTGACGCTGGCGCTCAGGGCGGCGATCCAGAACCCGGGACCCCATATCGGGCCTTTCGCCCTGCCCGGTTCGCTGGAATATCTCCTCGAGTGAGTGACCGGGCCGCGAGCGTACGGATTGCCTCCGGACAGGGCTTCTGGGGCGACTGGCTGGAGGCTCCGGTCCTGCAGGTCCAGTCGGGGCCCATCGACTACCTGGTGATGGACTACCTGGCCGAGGTCACGATGTCCATCCTCCAGAAGCAGCGCGGTCGTGACCCTTCGCAAGGATACGCTCGCGATTTCGTGCCCCTCATCGGCCGGATCCTCGGCACCTGCATAGAGAAAGGCATCCGCGTGATCGCTAATGCGGGCGGCGTGAACCCGCTCTCTTGCCGTGACGCGGTCTTCGATGTCGCGCATGATGCCGGCCTTGCCGGGCGCGCTCGCATCGGCGTGATCACCGGTGACGACCTGCTGGAGCGGATCGACGAGCTTCTGGCGGCCGGTATCGAGCTTCGTAACATGGAAACGGGCGAGCCGCTCGAGAACGTTCGCGATCGGATCCAGTCGGCCAACGTCTACTTAGGTGCCGGCCCGATCATCGAGGCTTTGCAGCAGGGCGCCGACGTTGTGATCGCCGGCAGGACGACCGACACCGCGCTGACCTACGCGCCGATGATGTTCGAGCACGGTTGGGCTGGCGATGATTGGGATAAGCTGGCGGCAGGCGTCGTTGCCGGGCACATAAACGAATGCGGCGCGCAAGCTACCGGCGGCAATACCGGCGTCGATTGGGAGTCTGTCGACTACGTCGACATCGGCTACCCGATCATCGAGTCGTACGCGAGCGGTGAGTTCGTCGTGACGAAGCATGAGAAGCTGAGCGGCCGCGTGACCGAGGCGACCGTGGCCGAGCAGCTACTCTACGAGATGGGCGATCCCTCGGAATACATCACACCCGATTGCGTCGCCGACTTCAGGACGGTTCAGCTCGAGCAGCAGGCTGCCGATCGCGTTCGTGTCTACGGCGTGAGCGGAAATCACGCCACCGATCGGCTCAAGGTCTCGATATCTTATCTCGCGGGCTACAAGGCCGTCGGTCGAATGGCGTACTCGTGGCCCGATGCCCTGGAGAAGGCGCGGGCCGCGGACCGTACGATACGCGGCCGCCTCGATCGCATCGGCCTGCGCTTCGATGAAGTTCATACCGAGTACTTCGGTGCCGGCGCCTGTCACGGACCGCTCGCCGCGCCGCTGGCTGACGATCTGCCGGAGGTCGAGTTGCGCATCGGTGTAAAGCACTCGAGCGAGCGCTCGGCTGTCGAACGCTTCTCGCGCGAGATCGCCTCGCTCATCCTCGCAGGGCCGCCCACCGCTACCGGTTTCGGCGGCGGCCGGCCTCGCGTACAGGAGATGATGGCTTACTGGCCCGCACTGATTCCCAAGGCGAGCGTGCAATCACGGGTCGAAGTGGAGGTCGTTCCATAATGACCGGATCCTCGAAACCGAGCCTGCTGCTCCCCTCCGGTGCCACGATATCGGTCATCGCAGCCGTGCTCGAGGGGCTCGGCCAAGCGGGACCCGCCGCTCAGGCCCTCGCCCTGGGAGGCGCTCTCGCGGCGGTCGCGGCTTGGGCCCTCGCCGCGCGTCGGCGCGGCGCGGCGGCCAGTCTCGGCGTTCGCTTCCTCAGCATCGTGGCGATCGCCTTGGCCATATCCAGTCTGTTCGTCGGCGTGGAAGCCGGCCCCCTGGGCACGGTTGGTGTCGTGGGGCTGTGGATCGCCGCCGCCGGCGCCGGCGTCGAATGGGTGAAGGGTCGGACCTACGGTGGGGAAGAGGGGTGAGAGTGCGGCTGCTCGAGATCGCCCATGCGCGCTCGGGCGACAAGGGGGACACGGCCAACATAGGTCTAATCGCCTTGAGATCTGAGTTCTATCCCTATATTGTTAAAGAGGTTACGGCGGATCGCGTGAAGGCCCACTTCAGGGGGATCTGCCAGGGGCCTGTGGAGCGCTTCGAGCTGCCGAACCTGCGGGCGCTCAATTTCCTGCTTCACAACTCGCTGGGCGGAGGGGGCACGCTGTCGCTGCGGACCGACGCCCAGGCGAAGACGTTCGGCGCGGCCTTGCTGCGGATGGAGATCGAGGTCGCGGACGAGCTGGGTGAGCTGATCGGCGAAGGGTCTCGGACGGATGGCTGAGCGAAGACGCAGAGGTGGGGGATGCTAGTCCGTTGGGTCATATGGGTGCTTCTGATCGCCTGCATCATCGTCGCCGTGATCGGTCTCGTGGCCGAGCTCGGTGAAGTGGGGACGATGTTGCTCGTGTTGGGAAGTATTGGCTTTCTTATTCTGGGGCTGGCGGTCGTAGCCGAGCGGCGCTGGTTCGGGGGTTGAGGTTCTCGGATCTCCGATCGACTGGAGCGAGCCGAATGTACGACGAGAGTTACAGCGCGATCACGGTAGACATCGATGAGCCGACCGGTGTCGCGACGATCAGCCTGAACCGGCCGGAGAAGCGGAATG
>JASFTI010000078.1:0-12400 GCA_050053635.1 Gemmatimonadales bacterium | reverse complement strand
ACCTCGGCACGATGGATCGGCTTCCGCCGTGCCGTGCCTTGGAAGATCGCTTCCTCCATCCGCGAGCCGCGAATCGCAGTGGGGCGTTGCTCGCCCAGCACCCAGCGCAGGCCATCGGCGACGTTCGACTTGCCGCAGCCGTTAGGGCCGACGATCGCGGTGATGCCGTCGTGGAAACGGATGTCCGCAGAATCGGCGAACGACTTGAAGCCGTGGAATTCGATGCCAACTAACTTCATTTCAGCAGCAACCCCACCCTTTCAACGAGTTCGACATCGAAACCTGCACCCTCGATGCGCTCCCTCAGCGGGCGCGCGTCCTCAGGCCTCTCGTAACCACCGGCGTAGACTCGGTACGCTATGCTGTCCGCACCCGCGCCACCAGCGGCCGGCACCATATAAGCGGGTACGCCGTGACCGAACAAGGTCTCGAGCACGGCTCGCGCCTCCTGCGAGCTCGTGTACGTCCCGAAGTTGAACGCCAGCCTGGCCTGCCTCACATCCCAGCCACGGATCGTGTCTTTTGTCCCGTCGCGGACCAGTTGAGCCATCAACTGCTCGGCGTTCTCGCGCTCGGGCAGCATACCGGCGAATACGCGGTAATAAACGACGCCCCTCACTACCGTGGGCGCAACGTAGAACGGCAGGTCGGCGCGCGTCCACTCGCGCTGGCGCGACACGGCGTCGTCCAGCGAGGTGTAGGCGGCGATCGCCACCGAATATGGCAGACCCACCTCTGCGAGGCGAGTCCCGGCGCCCGCCGATTCCTCGGTCCCCTCCTCCGGCTCTCGCGTCGACCCGGCCGTCTCGGCCGCCGGCGTGATCGGCTCTTCCGGAGGCGTCGTCTCGGCCGCCGCCTCCAGTTCTGCAGTACCCTCCGGAATCTGCCGGCTGCCAACCGTCTGCCACAAGACGAAGACCAGCGCGGCTGCGGCGGCGATGACGGCGAACGGCACGATACGGCGGCGGCGGGATCGCCGGAAGACGGGCGCCGCCGGCGGCGAAGGGGTCGGCGGCTCGCGGAGGGCCGTGGCAGGCGGAGGCGGTGGCGTCACCGGTTCCGGTGTCGGCTCCTGCGGCGAAGTGGCCTGGTCGCCGAGCGAGCGGGCGGCCCCATGCATGGGCTGGGTCTCGGCCTCGGCCGAGGCGTACCACGGCAGCTCGACGGCGTCGGTCTCTTCTTCGCGGATCTCGGGCGGCGCCAGGAACTCGGCCAGCCTCCGGGCGTCGCTGGGCAACTCGACCTCGAGAGCGGCGGCGTTCAGCACGATGCAGGCCTCGAACCCTGGGATGGGACCGGCCTCGAGCCAGTCCGAGGCGGACACACAGGGCAAGAGGTGGGCATCGGTCTCCTCGAGGCGGGCTGCGATCTTGGCCCAGCGCGGATGGCGGAACAGGAGCTGGAGTGGTGGCGGCGAGTCGCCCAGGTTGAGGAAGAAGAAAGCCTCGCCGTCGGGTCGGCCCGCCACCTTGGAGAAGGCGGCATCGCGGAACAACACATCGGAGATACCCGGCCCGTCGGCGACTCCGAGGGCGGCGGCCAGCGCGGACGGCCGCCTCGTTTGGAGGTCGGCCAGCACGACCTTCGGCCGCTGCTTGGCCAGCCGGCGTACGATCTCGATCGCCGTGTTGACGGCCCAGCGACGCTGGCGCGGATTGTCAGCCGCGAGGACCAGCGTCGCGGCGTGCGGCCAGCTCACATCAGCTCTAGGCGCCGATGATTCCACGCTCACCACCTCCCCAACTCCCAAACATGCGGGGTTCTACCCGCCGTCGGCCTGAGCTGCTTCGGCCGCACCCGCGCCTTCGTACTCCCTGGCCGGGTCCCGTTCATCGGGACCGGACGTAGTGTCAACAGACTCCGTGACCGTGAGGATCCACGGCTTGTAGCCATAACGAGCGGTGAGGGACCGCGCTGCCTCCTCTGCCAGCTCACGCTCCCGATACGGGCCAACCATCGCCCGGTACCAGACGATACCCATCACGTCCTCGTGACGGTCCACGGTGCCGGGGTAGCCAACGCTACGGAGCCAGGAGACGAGATTGTCGACGCCCGTCCGCTCGTGTGCTGCCGATACCACCGCGTAGACACCGGGCCGTGCACCCGCATCGGGGTCACGAGGCTCACCGGTCTCGGCTCGAGCCTCCGGCTCAGCCGTCACCCCCTCGGAGAGGCGTTGCACGGTGCGTTGCGCCAGTTCCATCCGCGGTCGCGGCGGCTGCCACTCCACCGCCAGCCACAGGCGCCGCCCGTCCAGCTCGACGCGCGTTACCTCCACCAGGCGCAGCGCATCGTAGAGGACCAGCTCGTCCCCCTCGGCCGCGATCAGCCGGCCGCCGGGTGTTGCCACCGGCAGGTTCTCGTCCCACCTGAGCGGAATCGATCCCAATATCGAATCGACACCGACTTGCAAGACGAGGGCCCGATCTTGAGCATCCAGTAGCGCCATCAGGTGCGTGCCGTTCACGCTGAAGCGCAGCGCGCTGGCTTCGCCTGGCAACGGGACGCTCCGCACCCTCCCCTCTCTTAACCGGTCGAACACCTGGAGACTGTCGCCGGCCGATACGTAGAGCCGGTGGCCGGAAGGCGTCATGGCGACGGCACGGCCGGGCAGCGACAGGCGAAAATCCTCCGCATCGTCCAGTTCCGGCACGCGGAGGCCGTGCAGCGTCAGATCGCTGCCGTCCCGCGTCAGGTAGTACAAGCGATCGCCTGCCGGAGCGACGACGAGGTCGCCGACCTGGCCGACACCGCGCCGCCCAAGAGGTTCCTCACTGGGCGGCTCGACGACCAGCAACTCGCTTGCCGACCCGGCATCAACCACAACGATGACTCGCCCGTCACCAACCGGGACCAGCCGCTGCACCGAGCCATCGACGGTAAGCTGCCAGGGCTCGCCCTCCGAGACCAGCTCGAGCGAACTCGGGCTGGGCACGCTCAGCAGCGCCCCCCGCCCACTTTGACCCCCCCGACCCAGCGGGGCGGCGATCTCCGTCCCCTCGAAGCCCTCGAAGTCCAGCAGGTGGCCGGTCCGATAGTCGTAACGGGCGATGCGCGAGTCGCCGAGTTGCAGCCAGACCACTCGATCGCCCGGCCACGCCCGGGTCAGCTGCTCGAGCTCCGGCGGCGCCCACGTCGGCGACTCCAGCGTCTCGGCACCCCGATACGTCAGCGGTCCGCCGTCGAGCGAGAATCCCAGAAGTCCCCAGCCCTCAGCGCTACCCAACCAGGCGCTGCGTGCCAAGGTCACCGCGCTACGGTCCGCCGGTCCTTGCCGGTCACCGCACGACGGGCTCGCTACTAGCGTGAAGGCCAGCGCGGTCAGGATTGTAGCACGTTTCGACTGGTGCAACTTCAGATCGGTATCCGTTGTCTTCGGATCTCGTTACGGAGAGGCTGGAGTGCTGTTGGCATAGCTCAAAATAGCCGGGGCCGTGCCGGGAATGCAAGATAGCGCATGGGTTCGCGCCGGTCAGAAGGTCGGTCCGAATGATAGCGACCAGACGCCGACTCGCTGGGCGGGGCGGTCGAGCGGATAGGCGTAGTCGACCCGCAGAACGTTGTACAGGATGTTGATTCTGAGCGATGCGCCGATCGAAGCCAGCGGCGACCGCACATCGACGGGGTCGGTTCCCGGTGGTCGCGACCAAGCCAACTGGCTGAACCGGTTGAAAGCGACACCCATGTCGAAGAAGACAGCCCCATCGACAGGCGGAAGACCGAGCGGTACGAACCCGAGGTCCAGGAAGTTGAAGATCGGGAAACGGAACTCGGCGCTGGTCAGCATTACGCTGCTACCGATGAGCTGATCGCGCACCGGGCACAGGGTGGTGGTCGCATCGGCGACACCGGCGATCGAGCGCTCGCATTCCGCCGTCGAGAACGAGCCACCATCGTAGCCGCGAAGGTAATAAGGTCCGCCCCAGTAGAGCCGAAACTCGCGCTCACCCTCGCCGGAGCGCGAGTAGGTAGACACCCGGGTCGCCAAGGTGTACTGGCCGCCCAAGTTGAGGTAATTGCGTACGTCGAACGTCAGGTCGTAGATGCCGACATCGCCGAAGTAGCGGCCGACACCGATTCGGTACCGGCGGCCGGCGATGGGTCCGGTATAGCCGTACAAGGCGTTGTCGAAGACCAGCGCGATCGCCGGCCCCGCAAACATCAAATTCTCCAGCCGCACGGTGGTCCGCTCAGCACCGCCGCTGGCGCCCGGCACGATCCGATCGATCACGCTGTCCCGGCTGATGTAGACACCGACGGCTGAGAGCTCGAGCCGCTGGAAAATACTCAACGGATAGTGAAGATCGGTGCTCAGCGTCCGGTAGACATCCCGCACGAAGCGGTCCTCGTAGAAGCGCTGATTGTTGCTGTCGAGCGAAGGGATCGCACCCCGGAAGCGATAGAGGGGGAACTGCTGGTACGCCATCGACACGTTCGTCCGCTCGCGCAAGTAGGTGTACCGAGTCAGGACATATGCGTCGTCGAACGAGCCCGCGACCTGTCCCCAAAGCAACACGTTGTGATCGCCCAGGATATCCGAAAGCAAGATGTATGAGCCGCCGTACACTCCGTTACCGAAGTGACCGCCCACCTGCGCGCCGATTACCGGCTGCCCGACGATGTCCGGCGTCAACTTGAGCTCGTAGTCCCGCCTCTCGAACGACGTCGTATCCGGCAGCCCGCCGTGGGCATCGGCCAGCAAGTCGGCCACGGTAACCTCGCGGCGGATAACGACCTCCCCCGCTGGCGGCTGCGCCGCCGCAGGTCGGAAACCGTCCACGACCTTGTAGTAAGACTGAGTACGACTGGCGGTTCTCGGCGGATCGACGGAGAGCAGCCCGTCACCGGGCAGTTCGGCGCGCTCGCGCCGCTCCTCCTCGGTCTGCGTCACGATCCGCGGCTCGGCCCGCTCCTCCACCGGCCACGCCGACGAGCGCGGATCGTCGATCGCATAGATATTGTAGCCGGCGCCCTCGAAGTAGGTGAAAGCGAGTCGATCCGACCCAGCCGACCAGGATATCGCCGGGCTGAGCGGGATGATTCCCGTCACGCCAGACAGCAGATCGGTCGCCTGGTAGAGTCGTCCATCCGCTCGCGACCAGATGAAAACGTTGTTGGTTCCGGTGCGGTCGGAGATGAACGCGATGGCTTCGCCGTCCGGCGACCAGACGGGATTCGTGTTCTTCCCTGCCTCCTGCCGGGGCAGAACCTCGACGGTGCCATCGGTCAGGCTGTAGAGGGCGATGCGATAGTCGCCAAAGGTCAGTTCAGCGAAGTCGGTCGTCGCGCCGCGGTCGGTAGCGACGGCGATGTGGCGGCCGTCGGGCGACCAGGACGGGTGGAGATCGGCGTACTTGTCGTCTGTGAGTTGCTGCAGGCGTTCGCCCGACACATCGACGACGTAGAGGTCGCTGATCCCCCCCAGTAGACCGGTGACGGCAATTCGCTGGCCGTCCGGCGAAAAGGTCGGATTCTGTAGCCCATCGAGATCCGGCTCGATCCGCCGCACGACGCGTCGCCGGGAGACGTCGTAGACATACAGCGCGTCGCGGCCGCCGGCCTGGGCTACGAAGGCTAGCTGGCGGCCATCGGGTGACCAGGCGGCGGATGAGC
The DNA here is from genome assembly GCA_050053635.1 of Gemmatimonadales bacterium. Lineage (GTDB taxonomy): Bacteria > Gemmatimonadota > Gemmatimonadetes > Palauibacterales > KS3-K002. The sequence continues at coordinate 6,787 of JASFTI010000078.1, read as the reverse complement.
TCATGAAGCGCAGAGACTCGAAATCGGCTTGGCGTGCCGCCCGAACCAGCCGATCGATGACCTTGCCGTCTTCCGCCGATGCCAGCCAGAGATCGAAGAACGTGTAGAGGTCGTTGCCGCGGTCGGAGAGAAAGACCATGCGGCGACCGTCCGGTGAGAGAGCCGGGGCCAGGTACGAGGCGAACTCGCTCGAGCCCGGCTTGAACGAATGGCGGGTCAGCTGCCGCCCAACCTCGCCGGGGCCGGCGAATCTGGCGACCTCCGGCAGGTAGGTCGTCCTCACCGTTTCCACCCACTCGGCCGAGAGCTCCTCGACGGTCACCCCCAGGGTGATCCGCACCGCACTCTCCAAACCCAACCGCATCGCTCGTTGTAGCAACAGACCGATAGTGTGGTCGCCGTACTTCGCACCGATGAACGCCCACAACGACTGCCCGAACCGGTACGACAGATAATCACTGTACAGCGACATCTCGGGTATCGTGCGCAAGTAGCCGGACAGTACCGCGTCGCGGAGCCACGCGTGCGTCTGCGTGTCCAGCTTCCCGATCGCCAGGTACTCAGCCATTCCCTCCATGAACCAGAGCGGTGGCTGGTAGAGGAGCGGGTTGAGCTGATTCGCCAGCCCGCGCGCGATGACATCGAACTGGAATGCGTGCACCAGTTCGTGCGTCAACACGTGCTCGAAGTCCGCGTACGAGCCGGTGAACGGCAGGATCACTCGCCGTTTCCCGAACTCGGTCACACCACCCGTACCCTCGGATATCAAGCCGGGCAGCGCATTGGTCTGCTGGAACTCGCTGTGCGATGCGTAGAGGATGATCGGCTTCCGCTCATCGAACTCATGCCCGAGGATGCGGCTCAGTCGGCTATAGGCACGTTCCGCCATGCGGGCGGCGTCGAGCGCGGCCTCGCGCTCCCGCGGATAGTAGTAGATATCGAAGTGAGTCGTGCGCAGGATCTGGAAGTCGAAGACCTGATACTGGAGCTTGTTACGCCCGAACTGGGCGGTTCCCTGCTCGGCGACCGCAACCAGCAGTAACGCCATGAACGATGCGATTCGCAGAGCCGCCCGCGCCGGTAGAACGGCACTGCGCATGGGAGGCACCCTCATCGCGAGCCGGGATCTAACAAGGCCATCGGAGCATCACCCCACAACCGTTCCAGTTGATAGAACTCGCGAACGACGGGGTGAAATACGTGCACCACCAGGTCAATATAGTCTATGAGCACCCAGCGGGCCGCCCGTTCACCCTCGACGCCCGCATGGCGTACTCCGCCGCGGGCCATCCCCTCCAGCAGGTGATCGGCGATCGCCCGGACATGCACCTCCGAGTCGCCGGACATGATGACGAAGAAGTCGGTGGCGTCGGACAGCCCGCGCAAATCCAGGATCATTAGCTCGCGAGCGTTTCGCTCCTGGCACAGTTCCAGAGCACGGCGGACATCCGCCGGAAGATCGGCGGGTCGCAGCCCCGCACCCGAGACCGTCGACTCGAGTCTGGACATCGAGCTCTCGTGGTTATTCTGCCTGATAGAAAACACCCCAAGCACCCGGCCCGGTATGCGCCGCTATGACACTCGTGGCTGGGCGTACGAGGATCTCGTCCGGCGCGAACCGGCGCTCCAATTCGCTCGCCAGCTCGTCCGCCACGTCGCGACACAGCACATGGACAACGCCCATCCGCAGCCGCGTTCGCTCCGTCGGAATGCAGTCCGCGACAAGTTCCAGCACGCGTGGGATCAGCCCTTCGCGATGGCGAACCCGATCGACCGGCACGACCCTACCCTGGCGATCGACGCTGAGGATAGGCTTGAGATCGAAAAGGTTGCCGAGGTAAGCCTGCGCCTTCCCGAGGCGACCCGAGCGCTGTAGGTAGTCGAGCGTATCTACGGTGACATAGAGGCCCGAGCGTTCCTTCAGCCTCTCCAGTTCGGCGCTTATCTCGTCCAGACTGCCGCCCTGTTCGCTAAGCTCAGCGGCCCGCAGCACCCGCAAGCCCAAGCCCAGAGAGGCCGTACACGAGTCGTGTATGCCGATCCTGGCGTCCCCAAACCTCCCGGCGGCGACTTGTGCCTGGGCCAGCGTCCCCGACAGGGCGCCGGAAAGCATCACACCGAGCACTTCGTTCGCCTGCTCGGCGGCGCCCCTGTAAGCCTCATCGAAATGGGCCGGAGCCGGCTGTGAGGTTGTCGCCAGCGGATGGCCCGGATCGGTGAGCCGGGCCAGGAATTCTTCCTGAGTAATGTCGACCTGATCGAGATAGGCCTCGTCTCCGAACATGACGGTCAGCGGCACAATGGTGATGTCGTGCTCGATGATGAGCTCGGGCGGCAGGTCACATGTCGTGTCGGTCAAGATCGCCACCTGCCGTGTCGGTCTCAGGCGCCGACCGCGATGCTGCGCCCGCATGTCCTCGGCTTTAACACACTCGACGATGCCGCCCAGCACAGCCAGTGCGCGCTCGACCTCGGTCGGTTCGTCGGTATGGATATGGATCTTGGCGACCGACGAGGCCCGATTGACGATCAGCGAGCCGCCCAGCTCCCTGACCGCACCGGCAAGCTGCCGTCGCTCGGGCAGCGTCTGCCCACGAACGACGAATTCAGCACAGAAGCGATAGGCGCGATCGGCCTCCTCGGGGTACTCAGCGGCAGCGGCGGCATCTGGCTCTCGAGGTGCGACCACGTGAGCGAAGGTGGGCCGCGTGCGCCCTTCGATGAACGAGACCATCCCCTCGACGAAGCAGACGAATCCTTTGGCGCCAGCATCGACTACCTTCGCCTGGCGCAGCACTGGCAACAACTCCGGCGTGCGCTTCAACGATGCGTGTGCCGCCTGCAACAGCTTCGTAGCCAGATCTCGCAGATCGGGCAGCTGCGCTGCCAGGCGGCAGATTTCTTCGGTCGATTCGCGGACGACGGTAAGGATCGTTCCTTCGACAGGCTGGTCGACGGCCTGGTAGAGCGACGTCGAGGCCCGGCGCATCGCCTCTGTCAGTTCTTGCGGCCCTGCCCGCCTCCGGCTTTCCAGGCCGTCGGCGAAGCCGAGGAAGTAGTGCGACAGCATCATGCCGGAGTTGCCCCGCGCGCCGAGCACACCAGCCTCGGCGATCCGCCCCGCCATGCCCGAGACGCTACCGTCCTCCACGCCGTCCAGCGCGTCGGCGATGGCGCGCAGACTGAGCGCGAGGTTGGTACCGGTGTCGCCGTCGGGTATCGGAAAGACGTTAATGCGATCGAGTGCCGCGCGGTGCATGTAGACATGCTGAGCGCCTGCCAGAAACAGGCGCTTCAGGCGCCGCCCGTCGCAGTACGTAATACCAGCTGCTATTCCTCTTCCTCCTTGATCACCCACACCTTGACCGACGCCTCTACTTCCGGATACAACTTGATCGGCACGGAATAGACACCGAGTGCTTTGATCGGCTCCACCAGCATCACGTGTTTCGGCTGGACAGCGTAGCCCTCTTCGCCCAGCTTCGACGCGATGTCACGCGGCCCGACCGAGCCGTAGAGCTTGCCTTCCTCGGCCGCCAGCATCGAGAATGTGATCGAGCTACCCTCCAGGCGTCCGGCCAGCTCGCGGGCGTTGCTGCGATCCCTCTCCTCCGCCATCAGAGCGACCGTTCGCTCTTGCTCCAGGAGCCGGCGGCTCTGATCGGTCGCCGGATAGGCTAGCCCCTGGGGCAACAAGTAGTTGCGGGCGTAGCCGCTCTTCACGACGACAACATCGCCAACATCCCCGAGGTTGTCGACCTTTCTTCTCAGGATCACCTCTTGATTTCTCGCCACGGTATCTCTCCAGATCCAGTATCCACGTCCAAATCATATCAACCTGTCAGCGGATCAAAGTCCGGAGCCTCGGGATCGGACCCGCGCCCGTATGTTGATCCACGTGTCACCCAGGCCCAGAATGAGCGCGACCGCCGCCGCGAAGGCCAGCAGTGGGTAGAGCAAGACCGCCACCAGCCCACCGATTACCCCTGCCAGGACCGAAATACCACCCATTAGGCTCAGCACCACGGCGAACCCTCTGAGCACATAGAGCAGCCCCATAAACAGCACCGCGTTTCCGCCGACCCGGGCGGCGACGCCGCCGACCGGCGCGACGATCAGAGTCAGGCCGACGAGCCACACCCACACCAGGTGGTCGTTGAAGCGGAAGCTACGCAACCGCCCGAACCCCCGGCTGGCTTTGCCGGACAGCCCATCACGCACGGTCACCGCCAGGCCGAGGGCGCCAAGCGATGCGACACCGAGGAACGCCGGGAACAGGGCCACCTGTAGCCCCGCAGCCTGGCGCAACAGGCTCTGAGCGCTCTCTTCGCCGGCCAGGCCCAGTCGGGCGCTCCAGGCCTCGGTCTCGCTGGCAATCTGCCTGGCCATCAGCGTGTCGACGTCGAGCCAGGCGCCAGGACTCAGCGCAAAGACCGTAACCGCCACCAGCACCGCCAGGGCGAGTGACGCCAGTGCGGTGGCCGAGAAGCTCCACCACGGTCGCCAGGCGGCGACCATCACGTAGGCTCCGCCCAGCAATAGCGGCCAGCCGCGGGCGAACCACCAGAGACCGGTACGCTCGCCGATCAGCGCCAGACCCACGGCAACCGCCACCACCACCACGGACCACGCGTTGCGCGGTCCGCTGGCGACCAGCAGCAGCGCCAACGGCAGTCCCACCAGGACGAGCGGCGGAATTGGCGCGAACACGAGAGTGACCAACCCGAAGCCAACGGCTCGGGCCAACGCCCTGCGGTCAGACATCACAGCCGCTCTAGTGGCGGTAGTCTTCCACGTACGGCAATAGTGCGAGGTAGCGACCCCGCTTGATCGCGCGTGTCAGCCGCCGCTGGTGCGGCGCGCAGGTACCTGTTATGCGGCTCGGTACTATCTTGCCACGCTCGGTCACAAAGCGACCGAGCAACTGATCATCCTTGTAATCGACCACCGTTATCTTCGACTCACAGAGGTGGCAAGGTTTCCTTCTTCTCTTCATCATTTACCGCCTTATCTGAATCCGAATTCGCTGTAGCATGCCGAGTGCGGGCTAGCTCTCCCGTCAGTCGTCATCGTCTCCGTCATCGTCATCGTCATCGTCACGGTACCGGGCCGACGCTTCCGCGGCCGAGCGCGGCGTCGGTAGCTCGCCCTCCGACAGGACCACCAGGTGCCTCAGCACCTGTTCGTCGAGCTTTATCGCCCGCTCGAATTCCGGCAGGTTCGTCGGGTCCGTCCGAAACTGGACCACGACGTAGTAGCCGTTGTCGTGATTCTTGATGGGATAGGCGAGCTGTCGCTTGCCCCAGTGCTCGACGGCCAGGACCTCACCGCCGCCGTCACCCGTGGCAAGTTGGTTGAAACGCTCCAGCTTCTGATCGATGACGGACCGATCGAGGACGGAATCGAAGATGTAGACGATCTCGTAATCGCGCATCGTCACCTCCCTTTGGTCGGGGCTCGTGGCGCGAGCCCGGTGCGGCCCCGCCCGGTGACCATGGGCGGAGCAGGTTGTCTATCGAGGCAGGCTAAACTGAACTCGCCAAAGCTACCCGAAGCGGTCCCCAACTTCAAGTTCCGGGCGACCGGTCAGGCTCACCTCACGCCTGGGCCCGAAACAGCAGGATGTCGCCGTCCTCCACTACGTGCTCACGGCCCTCGGCCCGCACCAGTCCTTCTTCGCGTGCCGCCTTGAGCGACCCGGCGCTCACGAATTCGTCGTAGCCCACCGTCTCGGCCCGGATGAAGCCCTTCTCGAAATCGCTATGCACGACTCCAGCCGCTTGGGCGGCGAGGCTGCCGCGGCGGATCGTCCAGGCCCGAACCTCCTTCTCGTTGTACGTGAAGAACGTGATCAGCCCCAGAAGCTCGTAGGTCGCCTGGACGAGACGCTGGACACCGGAGCGCTTCAGCCCCAGCGCCTCAAGGTACTCCGCCCGTTCCTCGGCCTCGAGGCCCAGCAGTTCGGCCTCGAGTTGGCAGCACAAAGGCAGCACCGCACCGGTTCCGACGGCGCTCGCCAGAGCCGCTACCCGCTCGTCGTTGCCGGTGGCAGCGGACTCCGAGACGTTGGCAATGTAGAGGACGGCCTTGGCCGTGAGAAAGAACAGCGACTCGAGAACGTCACATTCTTCTTTGCTGCACTCCATCTCACGAGCCGCTCGCCCTTCGCCCAGCCAGTCCTGCATCTTGCGCAGGAGGTCGGCCTCCCACTGGGCTTCCCGGTCGCCGCTCCGCGCCATACGGTCCACCCGGTCGAGTCGCTTCTCGACGGTCTCCAGGTCGGCCAGTATCAACTCGGTCTCGACCATCTCGACGTCGCGCACCGGGTCGACGCTCGCCGCGGGGTGGGCGATGTTGGGATCGTCGAAGCAGCGGACCACGTGGACCAGCGCCTCGACCTCACGAATATGAGCGAGGAATCGGTTGCCCAGCCCCTCACCGCGGTGCGCGCCTTTTACGAGACCCGCGATGTCGACGAACTCGACCACCGCAGCGACCTTTCGGGGTGGCTGCACCAGATCGTAGATGCGGTCGAGCCGCTGATCGGGAACCTCGACCACGCCCACGTTCGGATCGATCGTGGTGAACGGGTAGGCTTCGGCAGGTACGCTCGACGCGGTGAGCGCATTGAAAAGCGTGGACTTACCGGCATTGGGCAGTCCCACGATGCCGGCGCGTAAGGCGCGGCCCATTCTCCAAATGCAGGGTGTTTGACTTCTTCGACATTCGACAGCCGCCAGTCGACTGTCTAGGTCCGGCTCACTGCCCGGCTATCGACGCCCGACAT
>JASFTI010000077.1:0-12477 GCA_050053635.1 Gemmatimonadales bacterium | reverse complement strand
ATAGCGCCGCTGGTCGCGGTGCTCGGCCTCGCCTTGGGCGCGTGTACCGACGACGAGGTGTTCGTGGAGCGGCCGGCCTTCGATCAGCCGACGGACGAGGTCAACCGCTTCCTGGGCTACGTCGGGGACCCGGCGGACAAGCTGCCGAACTGCGGGAACTGTCACGCGACCTTCTTGGGGCAGTGGAGAGGCCACGGCCACTCGGATGCGTGGGCGGGCCTGCAGTCGAGCGACCATGCGGCGGCGTTTTGTGAAGGTTGCCACACCGTCTCGGAGAACGGCAACCCGGCTGAGGGGGATGCCGGCTGGGTAGCGACTCAGGACGAGCGGTATCTGGACGTGCAGTGCGAGTCGTGCCACGGGTCGGGTTGGGAGCACGTGAACGACCCCGCGGTGGAGACGGCGCCGCTCTGCTCGGTGCTGGCGGACGAGGCGGCGACCACGGGCTGCGGTGAGTGCCATGCCGGTACACACCATCCGTTCGTGGAGCAGTGGAAACTGTCGGCGCACGGTAATACGTCGTCGTACGCCCGCGGGCGCGCGGACTGCCAAGAGTGCCACGAAGGCAGGGTGGCGCTGGAGCAGAAGTTCGCAGAGCAGGGGAACTATCTGGAGAAGGACGGCGCGGAGACTCAGTCGATCTTCTGCGTCGTCTGCCACGACTCGCACGGCAGCGAGTACGAGGCCCACCTGCGCGCTCCGATCGATGTCGCGTCACCCGACCACCTGTGTATTCGGTGCCATTCGAACCGGGGCACGCCGCCGAGCGATCACGGGGCGCACGGCGCGCAGGGTCTGCTGCTGCTGCAAGATGATATCGGCTGGATACCTGGGGGATTTGAAGGCCCAGAGCCGCCGGCGCACGGTAACATTGCGATCAACGAGGAGCTCTGCATCACTTGCCACGTGGTGCATTTCGAGGTTACCGATCCGGCGTCGGGCGACCACGTCTTCACGTCGGTCGGTCACACGTTCGAGGCGATCCCGTGTCTAGATGCCGAGGGGATACCCGAGGCGCCGGGGACCGACTGTCTGCTGACCGAGCGTGATTTCCGCACCTGCGCCGGCTGCCACAATAGCGAGACGGAAGCACGCAACCTGTTCGTCGAGAACCGGGACTCGATCAACGTGCTGTTGGATCTGCTGTGGGTCGATGATGATGCCAACGGTGCCATGGATGCGACGGACAGCGGCCTGCTGCCTCAGGTTCTGGCTCTCAGCCCGACGGACACGACGGAACTTGATCCGCGGGACCAGAAGGTAACCGTTGCCGAGGGCGTCTTCTGGAACGCGCAGATCGCACACACTTCGGAGCGCGAGTATTTCGCTGGGGCGCTATTCTACGTGGGACTGGCCGGTGACGACGAAGATGATCCGCCGGACGGCATCCCCGACGGCATCGAGTGGGATACGCACGAGGCGAGCGGCGACGGTGTCCACAACCCGGACTTCTTGAAGCAGTTGCTCGAGGCGTCGATCGAGGCATTGATCGACACCTACGGTTTGACACCGTAGACCTAGACCAACGATGGGGCTCGGTTTGCGCGCCTACCGCGCGAACCGAGCTCGCTGCCAGCCGGCTCTGCCGGTCAGGTCAGACGCCGAATTGAACGGTCATGCCTTGGCGCCGGGGGGAAAGATCTATGGCTCGCGTCAGTGAGTCAGCGCAGGCGGGTGGCTGCCGCCTGCGTGGCGTCGGGCTCGCCGTTCCTCGTGCCCACCAAAAATACCGGGATTCGGGAGGATAAAAGTGAGGCTCTCAGGCCTATTTCTGATGCGAGTCGGGGCCCGACTCCAGGTCTGGCGCATCGGGGTCGCGTTCCTCGGTGTCGCGCTCGCCTGGAGTGGGTGGGGCGCAAGCGCGCTTCTCGCGCAGCAATGGCGAGCTCGGGTCTCGACTCGGTTCCAATTCATCGAGGCCCGGGCACTCGTGCGCGACAGCGTTCTGGAGGCCATTACAGACGGCTCGGGCACTCAGCGGATGGTCGGCGACACAGCTGTTACTTGTACCACAGGCGCTGAGCACTGCTACTTCTACCGTGCCGGTGAGGTCGCGAACAGTTCTCCGGCAGTCGTTGACGTCGATCTGAGTGTTTTCGGTTTCGGGATCCAGGGGCTGAGGGCCTATGTGAGCACTCGCTTCAGGAACGACTTCTCCGACGGGACATACGGGAATGATGAGTTTTGGCCCCGCGGCGACGAGCACTTCGATCTGCTGACGGGCTATGTGGAGCTCAACCGGTCGTCGTTTCGGGTGCGCGCCGGCCGCGACTATCAGGCCAGCGGCCTCGGATACTATGGTTACGATGGTGGTTCGCTCGTCTACCGATTCGCGCCCTGGCGGATCGAGCTCGAGGCGTACGGTGGTTGGGGTTTGGCGCGGGGGGTCCCCAGGTCGATTACGTCGGACGAGTTCGGCTCGCTGGGCGAATTCCAGCCGCCGGAGCGCGACTACCTGTTCGGTTTCCGCGGCTCGGCTCGCCCGACGTCGAACTTGGCGATCGCCGGGATCTATCAGCGGGAGATCCCAACGAACCGCGACGGGATAAGCAGCGAGCGCTTGGGCTTCGAAGCTTCGTGGTATCCGAAGCGTGAGCTATCGCTGCAGGCGCACACCGACTTCGACCTGGCTACGGGCCTATGGGGTAAGGCGGGTCTCAACGTCGGTTGGCAGGCCCACGAGAAGGTGTACGTGCAAGGCAGGGTCTTCCGCTACCGGCCCATATTCAGCCTGCAGACGATCTGGGTGGCGTTCAGCCCGGTGCCTTACACTGGCTGGAATCTGTCGCTGGGAGTGCAGCCGCGCTCGGACCTATCGCTGAGGCTCTGGGGCGAGCGACGCAGCTACGCCGACACGGAGGCGGAAGTCGGGTTCTTCGCCACCACCGATCGCGACTGGCGAGTGGGCGGCACCGTGGGGTGGCGACCGCAAGCGATGGGTGTGCCGTGGGATGTCGACGCCGGCTACTGGCTCAACTGGGGCTTCGGCGCGGCCACCAGCTCGGGTGACGTGCGTGTCGGCTTGCGCCCGCGCGACGAGTTGTCGGTTGGTGTCCGGTTCACCGCTTTCCAGCAGCTCGATGAGTTCCGCGTCGGTGAAGGGCGGGTCTGGGGCCTCGGCGGAGATGCTCGCTGGCGGACCCCGGCCGGCACGGTCTGGCTTTCGGTGGACCGCTACGATCACAACCGACGAATCAACGCCGACATCTCGGAGGATCCGACCCAGCCCGACTGGAGCCAGTGGCGGATGGCGCTCGGGTTGTCGTATTACGTGGGATCGGAACCGGGGAGGGTACCGTGAGCTTCTATCGTTCAAGCGTAGGGGCGCTGCTGGTTATCGCTCTGTTTGGGGTCAATACGCAACATGGCATCGCGCAGACGGGGCAGATGTCGATGCCGGATAATCATCAGACCGCCGACTTCTGGCTGACACACGGGCAGAGCGCAAAACGGGATATCACGTTCTGCGCGGCCTGCCATGCCCGGGACTACTGCAGCCGCTGTCACGTCAATGCGTCGGAGATTTCCGAGATCCAGGCGCTGCCTTCGAACCCGGATGTGGCCGACTACGTGGCGAGCCGGGAATGGCCTGCGCCGCCGACTCACACGCCCTTCTTCGTTGAGGATCATCGCGCGGTTGCGGCGAGCGCGACGCAGACTTGCACGACCTGCCACGTGGTGGAGCAACAGTGCAACTCCTGCCACATCGGCTCCAAAACGCTGGAGCGGCAACGCGGCGTGACCGATGTAGACAACTATCACCCGCTCAACTTCATTCAGCGGCACTCGGCGTCGGCGTGGAATCAGGAGAACGAGTGCGCCAGCTGCCACAATCCGGAGACGTTCTGCCGCAGTTGCCACACGACCCTGGGGTTCGCCAGCCGTGACGGTAGAACCAATACCGGATTCCACAACGAGAGCACGAGTTTCGCACTTGGGCACGGCCAGGCCGCCCGGCAGGGGCTGGAGCTCTGTGCTTCCTGCCATGCCCAGCAGGACTGCCTGCAGTGCCACTCGGCAAGGGCCGGCCGCAGGATCAACCCGCATGGCCCGGGCTTCGACGCGGAGAAGCTGCGGTCGAAGAACCAGGGGCTGTGCCTCTTCTGTCACTTCTCGGTCCCCGGTGGGCCGTGACGTGTGAGACGTCGTGGTTGCGGAACACGACGACGCCGGGCGCTGTCAGCGCCCGGCGTCGTCTCTTTCATGACTGCCAAGTCCTACAGCCAAGTGTGGTTCAGCGTCGGCGTGCCGTAGCCGATCTGACAGAAACCGGACAACGTAGGCTGGGGTACTTTCCCGCCTAGCTGCCGTCAAAGCCACGTCTGATCGAGCAGCTGCGAGGGCGGGACCGCTCGAGGTCGGGCGGCGCCTGGTCTCTCGGCTGCTTTCTCTTAGCGGCGTGAGGCTGTAACTTAAAGTGGGAACGCTGCCGAGGTCTCTCACGCCGAACATCACCTAACGATCATTGCGATGCGGGGGGAATCATGTCCGGTAAGCTCATTCGCGGGATCGCTGCGGGCAGCGTCATCCTGCTTCTGGGTTCTCCTCGAATCCTGTGCGCCCAGCCGACAGCCGAACTCTCGCAGGATCCGTGGGCCGGGTCTGAGGTGTTCGAGAGCAAGGGCTGCTCTAAATGTCACGCAATCAACGGGTTAGGCGGTACGGCAGGGCCCGACCTGGGCCGCATCGAGAAGGGCCGCACGTTCAACGAGCTTGCCGCAACACTCTGGAACCACGTCCCCCTTATGGGCGCCGGGATGGCGGATCAGGGGATCGATTTTCCGGAGATGACCGCCGCGGAAGCGGCAGACCTGGTCGGGTTCTTGTTTACGTTGAACTACTTCGATCCACCGGGTGATGTGAATATCGGGATGCATCTGTTCACCCATAAGAAGTGCTTCGTCTGTCACCGGGTGGGCAACTACGGCGGTGATGCCGCGCCTAACCTCGATTTCGCCGGGCAGTACGGGTCCCCCATCCTCATCGCGGCCGCGATGTGGAACCACGGCGCGCCGATGGCAGAGCTGATGGAGGAGCGCGGCATCGTGCGTCCCACGTTCCGCGGCTCCGAGCTCAACGACCTGATCGCCTACATCGAGTCGGTCGCGCTCCAGCCGGTGGAGGGACGCGTCTACGTACTACCGGGTCGCGCTGAGGCCGGACGTACCGTCTTCCTGGAAAAGCGCTGCAACCGATGCCATAGCGTCCAGGGGGTCGGTGGCCGGTTGGCACCGGACCTCGCAGGACGGGGACGCCAATGGGGGCTGACCGAGTTCGCCGCCGACATGTGGAACAAAGCGCTGGCAATGCTCGAGGCGATGGAAGAGCTCGGTATGTCTGCGCCAAAGCTCGGCGGCGGTGAAATGGCCGATCTCGTCGCCTACCTCTACTACGTCGACTACTTCGCCGAGCTGGGTGACAGTGAACTGGGCGAGCGGGTCCTGCATCGCAAGGGGTGCTTGAGTTGTCACGCCCTGCGCGGCAGCGGCGGAACGGAAGCTTCCGATCTCGCCTGGATCTCAGACATCGCCTCTCCCGCGGCGTTAGCCGCTGCGTTGTGGAACCACTCGGTTAATATCGCGACTATGCCTCAGGCCTGGCAGGAGGAGTGGCCGAGCTTCGAGGCGGCGGAGATGGCGGACCTAACAGCGTTCCTAGAAGAGTTGGAGAAGAGCCGCTGATCCTGCCGGGCAAACCGTAAGTCATCCTATCTCCATACAGCGTCCTTGGGGGACCGCGCGGGGCAAGCCGACCTTCTACAACGAGACTCCGAACGGCGGTTACGAGTCGTTGACAGCCGTTTCCTACAGCGCGCTGCCCTGTCAGGGCTGTCACCGTCCAGACCAGGCCCCTGGTACGAGGGGCTGCGAGAGCTGTCACACTACCACGGAACCGCAGCTCGGTGCCGAGGTCAACGCGACGTTGGACGGCGTCTGTGGTGACTGCCACGGCCGGCAGAAAGCCGAGAGGAATCACTTTACAGATTACCACCGCGACCAGCTGGGCATGACCTGCATGGACTGCCACTCGTTGGAGGACGTGCACGGTGACGGGAACGCGTACAACTCGATGCTGGAAGACGGCGCGATCGACGCCGCCTGCGAGAACTGTCACACCAGCGTCGCCGGCAACATCTATCACAACAGCCACGGTGACCTGCTCGACTGTAGCACGTGCCACACTCAGGGTATAGTCAGCTGCTACAATTGCCATTTCGAGGGTCAACTGGCTTCTCCGCCGATCAAGAAGGCGCGGGCGCAGTTCACGAGCTGGATGTTCTTGGTCAATGACCTGAGTGGCAAGGTGCACCCGGCCAACGTGCAGACTCTGGAGTACCAGGGCCAAACCTGGGTCGCGATGGCACCGTTCTACGGCCACACGATCGACAGGAACGCGGTTTTGGGCTGCGATGATTGTCATGGCAACGCTGCTATCGACGCGTTCAACACCGACAGCACTCTGGCAGTCACGGTGTACGACGGGCTCGACAACGTAGTTCCGTGGCAGGGTATCATCCCGGTTCCGGGCAACTTCCGGGACGTCTTCTCACTCGATTTCCTGCAGTACGATCCGGTAGAGAATAGCTGGTCGTTCGCCGAGACGGGTCCGGACGGCTGGCAACTGCTATACGCCACACCGCTGACGGACGCACAGCTCAGCGATCTGAACTAGGATCTTTGTCACGAGGGCGTGCGCCTTGCGGCGCACGCTTTCGTCTTTCGTTGGAAGATTGGCGCTCCTCTCCCCGATACCTGACAGCAGTCTGGGCATGCAGCTTACCATCCGCGCGAGCCCCTTGCCCGCCGTGTCCGTCTTGCCTAAGGTCATTGGCGGAAGACCGTGGTCAGGTTGCCAACGTCGCGCCTGGCGGTATTCTTGCGAGCGCGACCGTGATCTGAAAGGGAGCTGAATATGAACCATCGACGTTCGATCGCGGCATCGGCTTTTCTGGTTGTAGCGCTGGCGGCATTCGCGTGGCAGCAGGGCGGGTGGACGACACCGTCGGCCATGACACACGACGCCGCGGGTCGTGACAACTGCATGATGTGCCACAAGGCGGGAGCGATGGAGCCGGTGCCCGACGCGCCGGCGGACCATGCGGACCGCCCGAACGAGACCTGCCTGATGTGCCACGCGGCGGATGCTGCGGTGCAGACGACGGCGCCGCCTGTAACGCCGCACCCGCTAGAGGGCCGAGATAACTGCATGATGTGTCATACAGCCGGGGCGATGGAACCGGTCCCGGATGCGCCTGCCGACCACGAGGGCAGGGATAACCAGTACTGCACGCTCTGTCACATGCCGGCTTAGCTGTAACCACCCGACGGGCGCGCTTTCGATACCGGGGAGGCGCGCCCGAACCAGTGCCCGTACACAGCAGCGTAGACTTCACCGAGTTCGATCCCGTCGTGCTGACTATTGTGGGCTCTGATCGTGGCCGGGAGTACACCGGTCGCGCTCGCCTCGTATGGGACGAGGCCTTCCGATGACCATCACAGCCGGAACCGTCTTCATCTTCGCGCTGATAACGGCCGCCGCTACCGGCCTCGGCGCGCTACCTTTTCTCTTCTTGCGCCACATGACGCGCACCTGGCTGGCGATGGCGAACGCGGTGGCGTCGGGCCTGATGATCGCGGCGAGCTTTGGGCTGATCTATGAGGGGCTCGAGGCGGGCCTGCTGCGAGTCGTAACCGGCGCGCTGCTCGGTGTCGCCTTCATACTATTCAGTAGCCATTGGCTGAGGGGCCACCGCGAGCTCGAGCTCGGCACGCTGCGCGGCATGGACGCGCTGAAGGCGCTGATGATCATCGGAGTGATGACGCTGCATTCGGTCACCGAGGGGGTGGGCGTCGGCGTGTCGTTCGCTGGCGGCGAGGCGCTCGGCGTGTTCATCACGACCGCCATCGCCGTCCACAACATCCCCGAGGGGTTGGCCATCAGTCTCGTGCTCGTCCCGCGCGGGGAAAGCGTCCGACGGGCGGCCGGCTGGAGCGTCTTTTCCAGTCTGCCGCAGCCGCTGCTCGCCGTGCCGGCCTTCCTCTTTGTCGCTGCGTTCCGCCCCTATCTCCCTATCGGCCTGGGATTCGCGGGCGGCGCCATGATCTGGATGGTCTTCTCCGAGCTGATACCCGAGGCGCTGGATGACGCGTCCAGCCCCGCCGTGGCGACCGTAGTCACGCTGTCGCTGATGGGGATGATCGGGTTCCAGTGGTTCCTTCGGGGCTAGGGATGTCGCAGAATGCCCCGTACTGGCGCCTCACGTCGCTGATCCGCCCGCGCTTGGAACAGCCTCGCCGCTAGTAAAACCCATTATTGTCCACGATTTGGCGGACGATCGGGCCTGCAGCGGGTCCGCGGCCCACGGTTTGCCGTCCAAGACAGCCATAGGAGGGCATCGATGCACGAGATGTCGCTCGCATTGGAGATCCTATCGATCTGCGAGCGTGAGCTGGCGAAGCTGCCGGAGACGCGGGTAACGGCGCTGGGTGTGGAGGTGGGCGCCTTCTCGGGGGTCGATGCCGACAGCCTGCAGTTCTGCCTCGAGGTGGTGATGGCGGACCGTTTCCAGGGGGTTCGCTGCGAGGTCGTGCGCCGAGCGGGGGCGGCGGGCTGCCGGAACTGCGAGAAAACCTTCGCGGTGATGCAGGCGCCCTTCGAGTGCCCGGAGTGCGGCGGCCTGGCTCGGGGTGTCTCGGGCGGTCAGGTCCTTCAGCTCAGCTATCTAGAGGTGGAGTGAGAGCGATGAGCGCCGAGCGCGTCGAGGTCCAAGAGAAGGTCCTGAGTGCGAACGACCGGGTGGCGGTGGAGGTCCGCCGGCGTCTCGCTGACCACGGCGTGTTTTCGGTCAACCTCATCTCGTCACCGGGCTCGGGAAAGACGACGCTGTTGGAATGGACAGTGGATCTGTTGAAGCCGTCGTTGCGCCTCGGGGTGGTGGCGGGTGATGTGCAGACGCGCAACGATGCGGAGCGGTTGGAGAGGCACGCGATTCCGGTGCTGGCGATCGAGACGGGCGGTGGCTGTCACCTGACCGCGCGACAGGTCTCGGAGAGCATCGCGTCGCTCGATCTCTCTAGGACAGACCTGTTGTTGATCGAGAATGTGGGCAACCTGGTCTGCCCGTCATCGTTCGATCTCGGCGAGTCGTCGAAGGTCGTGCTGATGAGCGTGACGGAAGGCGAGGACAAGCCGCTCAAATACCCGGTGGCGTTCGGTCGCGCGGCTGTGCTGGTTATCACCAAGGTGGACCTGGTGCCCCATCTCGAGTTCTCGATCCAAACCGCTGTCGACAATGCGCTGTCGATCAACCCGAATCTCACCGTCTTTTCGACTTCGTCCTATACCGGAGAGGGACTGGATTCGTGGGCGGAATGGCTCACGGGACAGGTAACGAAGTGGAAACAAGGTTCATAAAGTGCAGGGGCTGAGTGTCAGGGTAAGAGGTATCGTTCAGGGCGTCGGCTTTCGGCCGTTCGTTCTCGAACTGGCCGAGCGCCATGGGCTCGTCGGGTGGGTACGCAGCACGACCAGCCAGGTCGAGATCGAGGCCGATGGAGAGGAGGCAGCGCTGGCCGGATTTCTGCGCGACCTGTGCGAGGAAACGCCGACTGCGGCACGGATAGACAAGATCGAATCGGAGGATCACCCGATCGCGGGTTACGGCTCGTTCGAGATCGTCGAGAGCCATCTCGAGCCAGGGTGGCAAGTGATCCCGCCGGACACGGCGACCTGCGACGCCTGCCTGGAGGAAATCCTCAATCCGGACGCGCGGCACCATCGCTACCCTTTCACCAACTGCACGCATTGCGGCCCGCGCCACACGATCATCGAGGAACTGCCGTACGATCGCAGCCACACGACGATGGTCTGCTTCGAGTTGTGCGAAGATTGCCGCTCGGAATACGAGAACCCGCATGGCCGCCGCTTCCAGGCGCAACCCTTGGCCTGTCCTGCCTGCGGGCCGCGGGTCTGGTTGCAGTGGCCGGACGGGGAGCCCGTGGAGGGCGATCCTATCGATGCCTGTGCCGCACTGCTTGCCGGTGGACGGATCATTGCGCTGAAGGGGCTGGGCGGCTTCCAGCTCGCGTGCGATGCCGCGGACGCCGAGGCGGTCGCGCGACTGCGGGCGCGCAAGCAGAGCTACGCTAAACCGTTTGCCTTGTTGGTGCCAAGCCTGGAGTGGGCACGGCGCTTGTGCGAGATATCGCCGCTGGAGGTCGAGGCGCTGGAGAGCCACGGGCGGCCGATCGTCTTGATGCGCCGCCGGCCGGACGCACGCATCGGGGCGGAAGTAGCGCCCGGTCTGAATACCGTGGGGCTGATGTGCCCCTACACACCACTCCACCACCTGCTCCTGCGTCGTCTCGATGGCCCCCTCGTAATAACTAGCGGCAACCTCAGTGGAAAGCCGATGGCGCTGGGGAACCGTGAGGCGTTGGAGCGACTGAACACGGTTGCCGACGCGTTCCTCTTGCACAATCGCGATATCCGGGCGCGCTACGAGGACTCGGTCGTGCGGGTCATGGACGACTCGGCAGTACTGATCCGCAGGGCGCGCGGTTCCGCGCCGACCCCGCTCGACCTTCCGTTCTCAGCTAGTCAGGGCATACTCGCCGTTGGCGGCTGGCAGCAGAACACATTCTGTCTGGTGAAGGGTTCGAAGGCTGTCATAAGCCCCCATATTGGGGACCTGGAGGGCCCCAAAACACTGAAACACTTCGAGAGTTCACTGAGACTGTTCGAACGGTTGATGGCTGTGGAGCCCGGGGTAATTGCCCACGACATGCATCCGGACTACCTGTCCACGCATGTGGCGCACGAGTACCCGGCGCCGACGGCTCTGCGTGTAGTCGTGCAGCACCATCACGCGCACGTGGTGAGCGCGATGGCCGAGCACGGGATCCGGGATCCCGTGATCGGCGTGGTCTACGACGGACCTGGCTACGGCACCGATGGGGCGATATGGGGTGGTGAGATCCTCGTTGCCGATTGGAGGTCGTTCCAGCGTGCAGCCCAGCTACGCTACGCGCCGCTGCTCGGTGGCAAAGCGGCGATCCAGAAGCTCCACCGAATGGCGACGGGCTATATCTGGTCGCTCTGCGCGGCTTGCGAGGTCGATTTCGCCGAGTTCGTGGGAAGGATACCGATCGCCGAGCGTATTCTGCTGCGACGGCAGTTCGAAACGGAGCTGAACACCCCCCGTACCTCGGCGTGCGCGCACTTGTTCGACGCGGCGGCCGCACTGCTGGGCCTAAGAACGGAGGCGCTGTATGGGGGCCAGACCGTACTGGAGCTCGAGGCGGTGGCCGACCCGGCGGTCGACCTTGTTTATCCTTACGATATACTCCGTGACGGTGAAGGCTGGCTCATCGATCCGGCAGCGACGCTGCGTGCCCTCTGGTGCGAAGTGCGCGCCGGCCAGCCGATCGCCTCCATCGCCGCAGCCTTCCATAACACGGTGGCTGATTTCACCCGCAACCTCTGTGTGGCGATCCGCGAGAAGTATGGACTGAGGAAGGTCGTATTGAGCGGTAGTTGCTTCCAGAACGCCCTGCTGACCCAGCGGCTGCTCGATGGCCTGGACGATGATGGATTCGAGGTTCTCACACACCATCTGGTGCCGCCCAACGACGGAGGGATCTCGCTGGGCCAGGCCGTAGTGGCGTATGCTTTGACCGAGGGCATTTGATAGTATCGTATGGACGTTGGACATTGAACGTCGAAAGTCCAACGTCGAAGCTGACGGCCCTGGTTCCTCTCGAACATTGACCCGAACCTGAACGCCGAACTTCGAAGTCCGAGGTTCGGTATCCGACGTTAGATCTATGTAGTTCGGTTGTCAGGCTCGACGTTCGAAGTTGAGTGTGCGATGAGCGATGTTCACTACAGATAGGTGATCAGCATCGAGTACAGAATCAGGAAGATCAACGCGAGTCCCACTGCCAGCGCCGAGAACGCGAAGATCCTGAAGACGCGTTGGAGCTTATCCGGGTACTGGTGTGTCATGTACTCCTCGAGCTTGCCTGCCCGTACTAGCTGTTCGTACTCTCGCGGCTTGTCGTGCTTGAGCTCCTCCACCGTGATGCGACCGGTGAAGATGACCGGGTCCATGGGGAACTTGTCCGGCCGGAAATGGGTGTTGAAGAAATGGACTGTAAAGATGAACGCGACCGCGAGCAGAGCCTCGTCGCTGTGCAGGATTGTCGCCACGTTTACCGTCCAGCCCGGCAGGATCAGGGTGAAGAGCTCGGGGAACCAGAGCAGTAGTCCGGTCGAGCCGATAATGAACATCCCCCAGAAGACTGCGAAGTAGTCGAACTTCTCCCAATAGGTGTAGCGTCCGTAGTAGGGACGTGGCCCCAGCCCGAAGAACCACTTTGTGGAAGCGACGAACTCCCTTAGATCCGTCTTGTTGAAAATCAGTGAACTGTCGGAAAAGATGAACTCCTTCCACCTCATGCCCGAGGCCTGCTTGCG
>JASFTI010000076.1:0-12491 GCA_050053635.1 Gemmatimonadales bacterium | reverse complement strand
AGGATCACGCCTGGTTCATCGGCTTTGCGCCGGCGGAGGACCCGCAGATCGTGGCTGCGGCGCTGGTCGAGGCCGGCGGCCACGGCTCGTCCGCCGCGGCACCTATCGTGTCACGGCTCATCGACTTCTATCTCAGAGAGCGTAGCGTGGCTCCTGAAGCTCCCGAGGCGGCGGGCGGATGAGAGAGAAGGAAACGCTAATCGTAGGGGACGGTGTCGTCCTCGCTCTGGTCATAGGCCTCGCCGCCTTTGGCGTGGCGATGATCTTTTCGGCCGGGGAGCTGGAGGTTCCGTCGTCGGTGACCGGCATCTGGCGAAAGCAGGCGATCTGGCTCGCCATCTCTGTGATCGCTTTCGCTTTGACCCTCCGAGTCGCGGTCCGCTGGCTCGAGTGGGTCGCCCCCATCGCCTACGGCTTCGCTGTGCTGCTGCTGATCGTTGTGCTCATCGTGGGGACCGGTGAGGGGCCGCGTAGCTGGATTCGCTTCGGCGCCGTCGGATTCCAGCCGTCCGAGTTCGCCAAGCTTGCCACGATCCTCATGCTCGCCAAGCTCAATGCCGGCCGCGAGCGATCCCCAGAGACACTCTGGGATCTCTGGCCTTACCTGGCCGTCGTTCTCGTGCCTTTCGCCCTGATCACGGCGGAACCCGATCTGGGAACCGCCTCGGTGTTCATCGCGATCCTGGTCGCCGCCCTCTACTGGTCGGGACTCCCGTTCGCGAAGCTGGCCCTGTTCCTCAGCCCGCTGGTCAGCCTCGCCCTGGCGTTCTCGACCCCGCTCTGGGGCCTCTGGTTCTTGTTGCTGGTCGCCTTCCTCTACTGGACTCGCGCTTACCTGACCGAGTCGCTAGCGGTGATCTTCGCCAATGTGGCGATGGGGGTGCTCGTGCGGCCCGCCTGGCGAAGCCTCGCCGAATACCAGAAGACCCGGATCCTGGCCTTCGTCCAGCCGGAGGCCGACCCGCAGGGCGCCGGTTGGCACTTGATCCAATCG
This sequence comes from Gemmatimonadales bacterium, assembly GCA_050053635.1. GTDB lineage: Bacteria > Gemmatimonadota > Gemmatimonadetes > Palauibacterales > KS3-K002. Next base: position 11,497 of record JASFTI010000076.1, on the reverse strand, counting down.
CAGGTCGCCATCGGTTCGGGCGGCTGGCTGGGTAAGGGGTTCACCCTGGGAACCCAGAAGCGGCTCGCTTTCTTGCCCGAACAGCACACCGACTTCATCGCGGCGGTCTTGGGAGAGGAGTTCGGGTTCGTCGGCGTCTCTCTCGTCTTGCTCGGCTTCGCCATCGTGCTATGGCGAGTAATGCTGATCGCCGAACGCTCGGAAGACGCCTTCGCTTCCACCGTCGTGTTCGGCGTCGTCGCCCTCTGGTTCGCGCATCTCGTCGCCAACGTCGGGATGACGGTCGGACTGCTGCCCATCACAGGCCTGCCTCTGCCCTTCCTGAGCTACGGCGGCAGCTTCCTGTTGATGTCGTTCGTCATGCTGGCGATCGTCCAGCGCGTGGCGGTGGACACGAAGACGGGAGCCTAGTCTTTCGGTCGGAGCCGGGTCGCTAGAACAATCCGCTCCGCGATCCCCCGGCTCATCCCAGACGACTTGGCTTGTACGGCAAGAGGATCGCCGGGCGCGGCTTGAGTCGGGCGGGGCATTGCGGGCGCGCCGGTGGTGTGAGATCTTACAAAGTCTATCGCCTCCACAGCTGGAGCCCCAACACATGGCTTGGTTCCGAAAAGAAAAGAAGAAGCTGGTTGGAAAGAAGCGGGAGCTGCCGGCGGACGTCTGGAAGAAGTGCGACGGCTGCGGCGAGATCATCTACCGCGAGAAGCTGAACGAGAACGCCGGCGTCTGCGGCAAGTGCGGCTACCACTTCCGCATTGGCGCGACCGACTACGCCCGGTTGCTGCTCGACGAGGCGCTCGAGCAGGAATACGACTCCGAGCTGCGATCGGTTGACCCGCTGACGTTCGTCGGGCCGACGCCCTACGCGGAGCGTTACGAGCGAGCGATCAAGAAGTCCGGCACGAAGGAAGCGGTGTACACGGGCGGCGGTCATGTCGACGGTATGCCCGTCCAGTTCGGGGTTATGGACTTCGGGTTCATCGGTGGCTCGATGGGCTCCGTTGTCGGCGAGAAGATCGCGCGGGTCGCAGAGCGCGCCCTAGACGAAAAGCACCCACTGATAATTGTCTCAGCGTCGGGCGGCGCCCGGATGATGGAGGGCGTGCTCTCGCTAATGCAGATGGCGAAGACATCCAGCGCGTTGGGACGGATGCATAAATCGCGCTTGCCCTACATCTCCATCCTCACTCATCCGACCACCGGCGGTGTCACGGCCTCCTTCGCCATGCTCGGCGACGTCATTATCGCCGAGCCCGGTGCGCTCATCGGCTTCGCCGGTCCGCGGGTAATCGAGCAGACCATCGGCCAGGAGTTGCCTGATGGGTTCCAGCGCGCCGAGTTCCTGCTCGAGCACGGCATGGTGGACATCGTGGTGCCGAGACCGGAGCTCAAGCCGACGGTATCGAGGCTTCTCCAGCATATGGTAGGGTAGTCATCGGTGGTCAGTGGGACGGTCGTCGGTCGTCGGTAGCAGCCGGACCTCACCACCCACCGACCACTGACTGTCGACTACCGAACCACCCGCCCTACCCACCGTCCAGCTACCTCGTATAATTAGGCGCCATGTACCCAAAGGCACGCCATGATGAGTTCTGATCTGTCGGAGCTGCTCGGGCTGCAGCCGACCGGGCAGATCCGCTGGGGCCTTCGACGGACCCGTGCCATGCTACACCGGGTGGGCCGGCCCCACATGGCCTACCGATCCGTGCATATCGGTGGGACGAACGGCAAGGGGTCGGTGGCGGCGATGGTGGCCAGCATCTTGAGCGCCGCCGGGCGGCGCGTCGGTCTGTACACGTCTCCACATCTGGTCGATTTCGCCGAGCGGATACAGGTTGATGGTTGCCCCGTCGACCAAGAGCTGCTCGGCGCGTGTCTCCGTCGGCTGCGCCCGTTCGTGGAGGAAGGCGCGACCTTCTTCGAGACGGCGACTGCACTGGCTTTGCTTTGCTTCGCGGAGGCTGGGGTCGATGTCGTTGTGGCAGAAGTCGGTTTGGGTGGGCGGCTGGACGCGACTAACGTCCTGCTGCCCGAGGCGGCGGCGATCACGAACGTTGCCTGGGACCATTCCGAATACCTGGGCAACACGCTCTCCGCCATCGCCTGTGAGAAGGTGGGGATTGCCAAGCCCGGGGTGCCTCTGGTCCTGGGCCGTCTCGAGCCGGAGGCGGGCCGGATCATTCGACAGACGGCGGAGCGAGTGGGTGTACCGCTCTCCCAGATCGGCTACGACGCCGGTGTGCGGCGCATTAGGATTCACCGTGACCACACCGAGTTGGAGTACGTCGGGCCGGGCTCGCAGGAAGCGATCTCGCTGCGCTGCCCGTTGGTCGGCTACCATCAGGCGTGGAACGTCGGGCTCGCCGCGCTCGCGGTCCAGAATCTGCCCCGGGCATGGCGGCCGGAGCCGGCGGCGCTGCAGCAGGGGATCGCCGCCGTCCACTGGCCCGGCAGGTTGCAGATCGAGGAGCGCGACGATCGGACCTGGGTGCTCGACGTAGCGCACAACGTTGTCGGCGTGGAGGCGCTCGCGCAGGCGCTTACGAGTCTCGATCTGCGGGCTCCCCTGGCGCTGGTCGTCGCGATCCTGGGCGACAAACCGTGGCCCGAGATGCTGCCGCCTCTCTTGGCGCTGGCCGACGTCTCGATCTTCACGGTGGCTCCCAGCTCGCCGCCGGAGAGACGCTGGGACGCCCGAGCCGTGGCGGGGACTATTTCGAGTTATTCGGTGGAGGTGATCGAGGATTTCGCGGCGGCCCTGCAGCTCGCAGCGTCGGTCGCATCGACCATCGTGGTTACCGGGTCGAATCACACGGTGGGCGACGCGATGCGCGAGCTGGGCATGCCGGTCTCCTTGCTCGGTAGGGACAAGGTCGGATAGATTCGCGATGGTGGAACTCAAAGGGTTGCCGGGATTTAGGGATTTCTATCCTGAGGAGATGGCCGCACGCTCCTATCTGATGGGCGTGTGGCGCGATGTCGCACGGCGCTACGGGTTCGAGGAGTACGACGGCCCGCCGCTCGAGGTGCTGGACCTCTATACTCGCAAGTCCGGCGAGGAGATCGTCCAGCAGCTCTACGAGTTCGAGGACAAGGGTGGGCGCAGGGTCGCGCTGCGGCCCGAGATGACACCGACCCTCGCCCGTATGGTCGGAGCCCGGGCGCCGGCACTTCGTAAGCCGGTCCGCTGGTTCTCGACTCCGCAGCTCTTCCGCTACGAGCGCAAACAGCGCGGTCGCCTGCGGGAGCACTTCCAACTCAACCTGGACATCCTCGGCGAAGAGGATGTGCTGGCCGATGCTGATCTGCTCGCCGCCGCGATCGACATCATGCGTGCCACGGGGCTCGATTCGACTCAGGTCAGGGCACGGGTCTCGGACCGCAGAGTGCTGGCGGCGATCTTTCAGCATCTCGGCGTGGCGGAGACGAAGCTCGAGTCGGTCTACGAGGTCGTCGACAAGTTGGACCGCGAACCTCGCGAGCGTCTAGAGGCGAGACTCACAGATCTAGGTCTCGAGCCGCAAACGATCGCCGGGGTGTTCGACACCACACAGCTTCGGGGTATCGAGGACCTCGAGGCCAACTTCGGCGAGGTACCGAGCGTTGCGGAGCACATCGCGGAACTCTCTGACTATCTCGAACACCTCGAGAACCTGGGTGTCGTCGAGTTCGTCGACATCGATCTCTCGGTGGTCCGTGGCTTGGCCTATTACACAGGTATCGTCTTCGAGTTGTGGGACGCAAGTCGAAAACTGCGCGCCATATGTGGTGGCGGCCGCTACGACGATTTGCTGGGCCTGATAGCCGGAGTCGACATGCCGGCACTCGGGTTCGGCATGGGCGACGTCGTAATCACCGAGTTGCTCCGCGATCGTCGACTGCTACCCGAGCCCGGCCGCTCGCTCGACTGCTTCGTCGCCTGGCTCGGAGTCGACGGCCGCCGCCAGGCGCTCCGAGCTACCCGAGCCATAAGAGAGGTGGGCCTGTCGGCGATCTTCGAGTTCCGCGATCGCCGGATCGGTAACCAACTGAAGAGCGCCGACCAGCTCGGCGCCCGCCGGGCGGTGATCATCGGACCTCGAGAGATCGAGGCGAGCCAGGCTCGGATACGCGACATGTCGACTGGTGGAGAACGCGTGGTCGCCTTCGACGAGCTGGGCCTGACGTTGGCCGCGGAGCTGGGTGATGGCTAACCGCGAGTGGCAGGCGGCACGGCGCGCGGGCCGGAGGCCGAGCGTGCGCGAGCGTTGGGAGGCGGGGTCGGTGGACGAGGATGCGGCGCTGGAGGCGATGACCGGTGCGCTGATCGACGGGGTGGTGGGCCCCGCTTGGGAACGGCTCGGCCCGTTGAGCGCCGGTGCTGTCGCGGGCAGCGTCGTTTTAGTCGGTGCGAGGGGGTTGCTGCGCCGCCTCTTCGGCCGACGCTACGGACGGATCATCAGCTGGGTGGGTGCCGTTTCTCTGCTGCCGGTCGCCCTCTGGATGCTCTCTGGAAACCAACGAGCGAAGGACTCGGAGCCTCAGGGGGACGATAAGGGGACGGGCCCGCTCGACGAAGCACAAGACAAACCCGATGGCTGAAGATAAGGTGCTGACCCCGCGGAGCGAGGATTTCTCCGCCTGGTACAACGGAGTCGTCCAGCGGGCCGAGTTGGCAGGATACTCGCCGGTGCGCGGCTGCATGGTGATCCGCCCGCACGGTTACGCGATCTGGGAGCTGATGCAGCAGGCTCTGGACGGGATGTTCAAAGCCACAGGTCACCAGAACGCCTACTTCCCGCTCTTCCTGCCGCAGAGCTTCTTGCAGAGGGAGGCCGAGCACGTCGCGGGGTTCGCGCCGGAGGTCGCCCTGGTAACACATGGAGGTGGTAAGGAACTCGAGGAGCCGCTCGTCGTGCGCCCGACGTCCGAAGCCATCATCTGGCCGATCATGGCCGATTGGATCCAGAGCTATCGCGACTTGCCGATGTTGATCAACCAGTGGGCGAACATAGTCCGCTGGGAGATGCGGACCCGGCCGTTCCTGCGGACCCTCGAGTTCCTCTGGCAGGAGGGTCATACCGCCCACGCCACCTGGGATGATGCGCAGCGCGAGACGCTGCTGATCCTCGGCCTATACCAACGGTTCATGGAGGAGTGGATGGCGATGCCTCCGGTGACCGGGATCAAGACCGAGTGGGACAAGTTCGCCGGCGCCGACCGTACCTACGCCTGCGAGGCGATGATGCAGGACAAGTGGGCGCTGCAAGCGGGCACATCGCATAACCTCGGCCAGAACTTCGCCCGCGCTTTCGACGTCAAGTACCAGACAGAAGGCGGCGAGCACGAGTACGTCTGGAGCACGTCTTGGGGGGTCTCCACCCGCTTGATCGGCGGCCTGGTGATGACGCACAGCGATGACACCGGTCTCGTTTTGCCGCCGAGGCTGGCTCCGATCCAGGTAGTCATCGTGCCGATCTGGAAATCGGATGACCAGAAAACAGCCGTCCTGGAAGCCGGCGCGCGGCTGCAGAAAGAACTCGACGGTGATTTGCGTGTCAGGTTCGACGACCGCGACACGCTGAACCCCGGCGCCAAGTACTACGAGTGGGAGGGTAAGGGCGTACCGATCCGCATCGAGATCGGGCCTAAGGATCTGGAAAAGAAGCAGGTCATGGCCGTACTTCGCGTCTCCCAGGATCCCAAGGCACGCAAGATCCCGATTGCCGAGGGCGATGCGGTGAACCGGATCCCCACACTGCTCGACGAGATGCAGGCGGCGCTGCTCGAAACAGCGCTGCGGCGCCGCGAGGACAACTCCTACCGCGGCGTGACCGACTACAACGAGTTCAAGAAGATCATCTCTGCCGGCGGCGGATTCATCTATACGGGCTATTGCGGCGCCGAGGAGTGCGAGACGAAGGTCAAGGACGACACCAAGGCCACCGTCCGGCTGATTCCCGATCAAGATTTCGCCAGCGACGAGGTGCCGGACACCTGCATCTGCGGTGGACCGGCGGAGTGCGAGGTGGTCTGGGCAAGGGCGTACTGATCGGTAGCCGGTAAGCGGTAACCGGTGGCCGCTGTATACCGTACCGGCCACTGGCTACCGGCCACTGGTCACCTTTTGAACGAAGGACGGAATGCTCAGCAGCAGTCTACCGAAGGACCGTATACTGATCCTGGACTACGGCTCCCAGTACACCCAGCTCATCGCCCGGCGAATCCGGGAGGAGCGGGTCTACTGCGAGATCCATCTGCCGACGCAGCCGACCGGATGGGTGCGGGAGTGGCGGCCCAGCGGTGTGGTCCTGTCGGGTGGCCCGGCGAGCGTTTACGGCGACGATGTACCGACCGCGGATGCCGAGTTGCTCGACCTGGGCGTTCCGCTGCTCGGGATTTGCTACGGCATGCAACTGATCGCACGGCTCGTCGGCGGTGTCGTCGAGCGCGCGACCCGGCGCGAGTACGGGCGCGCCGAGCTCGAGGTCATCGAGCCCAACGACCTGTTCGACGGGTTCGAATCCGGCGAGCGCTCCACCGTTTGGATGAGTCACGGTGACCGTGTCGAAACGATGCCGCCCGGGCTCGAGGTATTGGCCGCGACCGAGACGGTACCGGTGGCCGCTTTCCGTAGCACGGATCGCCCGATCTTCGGCGTTCAGTTTCATCCCGAGGTCGCTCACACGGCGCGGGGCGGCGAAATCATCTCGAACTTCCTCTTCCGCGTGTGTCGTTGCGAGCCGAGCTGGACCGCGGGCTCATTCATCGACAGTCAGGTGAAAACGATTCGCGAGCAGGTTGGCGATCGTGGGCGCGTCATCTCGGGGCTGTCGGGTGGCGTCGATTCGTCGGTGGCCACCGCTCTGGTCCATCGCGCGGTCGGCGCTAAGCTGACTTGCATCTTTGTCGATACCGGACTGCTGCGTAAAGGCGAACGCGACTGGGTCGCCCGCACCTTCCGTCAGCACCTCGGCATCGAACTGCGGGTCGTCGATGCGTCCGACACGTTCATCGACCGGTTAGCGGGTGTCGACGAGCCCGAGGAGAAACGTAGAACCATCGGCCACACCTTCATCGAGGCGTTCGAGCAAGAGGCCCGCTCGATCGGCTCCGATGTCGGGTTTCTGGTCCAGGGCACGCTCTATCCCGATGTCATCGAGTCGCTCTCGGTGCGTGGCCCCTCCGACACGATCAAGACTCACCACAATGTCGGTGGTCTGCCCGAGAAGCTTCCGTTCGAGCTGATCGAGCCACTGCGTGAGCTGTTCAAGGATGAGGTGCGCCAGGTCGGGCGCGAGCTCGGGCTGCCCGAGGAACTCGTCGGCCGGCATCCGTTTCCAGGACCCGGACTCGCCGTGCGCGTGGTAGGCGATGTCACCCGCGAGCGCCTTGCCGTGCTGCGCGAGTCGGATGCCATCTACTTGGAGGAGATCCGCGCCGCTGGGCTCTACGACGAGATCTGGCAGGCGTTCGCCATCCTGCTGCCCGTCCATTCGGTCGGCGTCATGGGCGACGGCCGTACATACGAGAACGTCATCGCATTGCGCGCGGTGACCAGCCGCGACGGCATGACCGCCGACTGGTACCCGTTCCCTCACGAGGTGCTCGGCCGGATCGCCACGCGCATCATCAATGAGGTCGCCGGCATCAATCGCGTCTGCTACGACGTGAGCTCGAAACCGCCGGCGACCATCGAGTGGGAGTGACCGTGGCAGCCGTCGCACTCACCGACCTGGTCAACTACCTCGACGACTACCTCGACCTCGCCAGTGTTCCCGACTACCCCGATGCCTGGAACGGACTGCAGGTGGAAAACGGTGGAACGGTCAGGAAGATCGCCGTCTGCACCGACGCCTGTCAGGCGACCTTCGAGGCGGCGGCCGGGCTGGGTGCCGATCTGCTGCTCGCTCACCACGGTCTCTTCTGGGGCAAAGGCATCACGCCGCTGACCGACCGCCGTTACCGCCGCGTGCGACAGCTGATCACCACCGATATTGCTCTCTACGCGGCGCACCTGCCTCTCGATGCGCACCCCGAGGTCGGTAACAACATTGAATTGGCGCGCGGCATCGGACTGAACGTCGAAGGCCGCTTCGGCGAGTACGAGGGCCACGCGATCGGATTTTGGGGCGAACTACACGTGGCACGCGGCGAGCTGAGCGCGCGACTCGAGAAGCTGCTGGGATCCGAGCCCTTCCTGATCGCGGCGGGACCCGAGCAGGTGCGGCGGGTTGGCATCGTGACTGGAGGTGGCGCGTCGATGATCTCGCAGGCGCGCGACGCCGGGCTCGACACCTTCGTCACCGGTGAGGGGCCGCATCACAGCTACTTCGACGCCCAGGAATGGGAGCTCAACGTCTTCTTCGCCGGCCACTACGCGACGGAAACGCTGGGCGTCAAAGCTCTCGCTCGGCACCTGGCAGAGAAGTTCGGGCTGGATTGGGAGTTCATCGATCATCCAACGGGGCTTTGAGGGTGGGAATTCCCGAATTCCCAATACTACTGCGGCTCCGTGGAGTCCGGCCGTTCCGGCTCCCTGATCCGTTCCTCGATCTCGGTCCAGACCTCGGCAAGGTACCCGGGGTCGTCCGTGTGACGGCGCCCGAACTCGAGTAGGTCGTCCTCGGTCAGCCCGCGCCGCGCGAGGATCTCGCGGGCGGCCTCTGTGGCGGCGACGGAATCTTCGGCGAGCTCTGCGGCCAGCAGGATCTCTACGTAAGTCTCGACATACTCCTGGCGACTGATCCCAGTGTGCGGTTCGGCCTCGTCGTTCCCGCAGCCGGCAAGAGACAGCAGGGCGCCCAGGGCCATTGCGGCCCCGAGCGCCCCGCGCTCGCCACGAACCCGCGTGCGCCTCAGCGGGCTGCCGCCTTCGCGTCGGCGTTCGAGTAGCGGTAGAAGAACCACAGCACCAGCGGGAAGACCAGTAGCCCGAGCAGGCCTTGTACCAGCGTGTTGCTGATGATCGTCGGGAGCGTGAGGTTGGCGACGATCAAGCCGGCAATGATCACCCCCATCAGCGCTTCGCCGGCCACGAATCCCGACGCGACCAATATGCCGGTGTTGGTCGCCCGCTCCAGGGCGTGATCGGGGTACTTCTTGGCGGCCAGCATTCTGTCGACGATCCACTTGAAGACGCCGCCGAGGAAGATCGCGAAGGTACTGTAAATCGGCAGGTACATGCCGACGGCGACGAGCATCGGGGACGGCGCCCTGACCAGAATCAGCATAAGGCCGAACAGCATGCCCGCCAGGAAAAGCGGCCAGACCATCTCGCCGCCAACGATCCCCTGGCTGACCAGTGCCATGAGCCCCGCCTGCGGAGCGGGCAGCGCCACGGCCGGATCGGCGCCGGGCGCGCCGGCGAAACCGTAGGCGCGGCCCAGCAGCCAAAGCGCGACACCGAGGGCCGGCGCGGCAAACACGACGGCGATGAGCTCGCCCTTCTGCATCGATGACGGTGTGCCGCCCAGGATGTGGCCCACCTTCAGGTCCTGCATCATATCGCCGGCGATCCCCATGGCGCAGCAGACGACCGCCGCCACACCGAGCACCGCCATCACGCCCTGGTCGCCGGTCAGGCCGATGGCCACCATGAGCAGCGCGGCGAGTATCAGTGTCGTGAGGGTGAGTCCGCTGATCGGGTTGTTGCTGCTTCCGATCACGCCCACCAGGTAGCCGGCGACGGCGGCGAACAGGATTCCCGCCACTACCATCACCACGGCGGCGACGAACGAACCGCCGAAGCTCTGACTGAAGTAGTAGTAGAGGACCCAGATGGGGATCAGTAGGCCGATGACCCCGAACACGACCCAGCGGTACCTGAGGTCCTGTTCCAGGCGATTCTGCACTTCTACTCCCTTCACCTGTTTCACGTCCGCCAGCACGCGGCCTATACCGGTGAGCAGGCTCTTTCGCATGCTCCACAGCGTCCAGACGGCGCCGACCACCATCGTACCGACCGCCAGTGGGCGGACCATGGTCTGCCAGACGACGTTGACCATCACCCAGCTCCAGCCCTGCGCCTCGGCCAGCGGCACCAGGTCGCGGTTCGCGAAGGCCAGGACGGGTGCCAGACACCACCAGCCGAGCGCGCCGCCGGCGAAGACGACCGCCGCCAACCGCGGGCCGATGATATAGCCGACCCCGAGCAGGGCCGGCGATGCGGAGGGTGTCGACAGATAGATACCGCCCGTGTACGTCTCCGTCAGGTTACCGCCGGCGACGCGGGCCGACCCCCAGGACCAGAAGCCGGTCATGTTCCTGAGCAGCACGCGAACGCCGGATGTGTTCCTGATCACCTCGAGGAACGCGGCCGTTAGGCCGGCGATCACCAGGTACTTGCCGCCGGTCGCCCCCTTCTGGCCCGCCTTGTGGATCTCGCCGGCGGCCACCGATTCGGGGAAGGGCAGCCCCGCGTCCTCGACCAGCGTTCGGCGAAGGATGATCACGAAGAGTACGCCGAGCATGCCGCCGATCATCATGATCACGATGGACAGTCCGATGTGTACGGCGTCCCAGACGCCGGCGATGACGAAGGCCGGGATCGTGAAGATCGCGCCCGCGACCAGCGCCTCGCCCACCGAGGCGGTCGTGCGTGCGACGTTCTCTTCGAGGACCGTCCCGCCAACCGGTCGCAGCATGGCCATGGCCACGACCGCTGCCGGGAAAGTCGCGGCGATCGTCAGCCCGGCCACCATGCCGATATAGGCGTTGGCTGCGCCCAGGATGACCGCCATCACTACGCCGAGCACCACCGCGCGGAGCGTGAACTCCTTCATGCGCGTGTCTGCCGGTACGTAGGGCTCGTAGGGTTTCGGATCCATCGAGATCCTCCTCGAGGTGTGGGATTCCGATCGTGTCGGTAATGCGGGCCTGCTCGCGGGCCCGCCACCGTCCGCGCGCTCTGGTTGGGTGATTGTGAAGCCGCGACAGGGTAGGACGCCGTCGGCGGCGTGTCAAGCGTCGGGGTCTGGGCAGCCGCGGCGCTGGCTTCGAGACGGTCGCTCCAGTATTCTTGTGCGAAAGCACAGTCCGCTTCGAGGTGTACACTCCTGTTCAGAGCGTCCCGTAGGAGGCCCGCAGCGTTCATGGTGGATAAAGCTCGTGACCCACGTGAGATGATCACCCCCGACGCCTTCTCGGTGGCGCCTGATCTGCTCGGGACACCGCTAGCCCGACCGTGGCGCCGGGGCCTTGCGATGGGGATCGATCTGCTAGCCATCGCCGTCATCGCCGGACTGCGCATCTCATGGTTCCTGCTCTTCCTCGCCGTCACGATCCTCTTCGTACGGGCGGCCCTGCGCCCGGCCCCCAACGCGCTCCGCAAGGGGACCCGCAGCGCCATCTTCGGCGCGCTGGCGGCGCTGGCCCTGGTCGGGACGCTGATCGCCGGATACGAAGTGTTTGGCGACCTCGACCCGCTGACTTTGGTCGATTCCACTGGCGAAGTATCGGCCGAGGGTGAGGCCTTAGAGGAGCTGGGTGTCATGGATGCCTTGGGTGTGGCGCGGGA
>JASFTI010000075.1:0-12587 GCA_050053635.1 Gemmatimonadales bacterium | reverse complement strand
GCTGAGCGGCCAGCTCATCCATGAGCCCAAGGAAGGAGGGATCGAGGTGACCGACCGTGGGTCGTGCCGTCGCCAGAAGCACACGAGGGCTCACGTTCGACGGCCCCGGGCCCATCAAGATCCGTCGCGGAGGCTCAAATGGCGGATAGTGAGCAGTCATAAGCTCTTAGACCATCATTGGTCGGGGGAAGAGGCGCCAAGACTCTGACGCTCCACCGTGTTTTATTCACCAGTCGACAGGAAGTTCCCCAGCACACGGTTCGTCGCGTTGAGGACCGCGCGCGCCACGCCCTGAGGTACGCCGCCTTCTTGGGATGGCGCTGTACCGATCAGGCGTCGGTCTCCGCCCGTCTCCGGGTCGACCACACCCAGCGCGACGATCGCCACCGAATCGTCGAACGCCTTCACCGATTTCACCCCGATGAGGCGGAAGTTCATCTGGCCGCCCAGCAGCTTGTGGAGTGCATCGAGTGTCGCCTCCGCACACACCCGCAGGTCGACGGCGCCGCGTCCGTGGCCCTCCGCCTTGCCCCGATACTCGACGGCCTTCCACTCCAGAGCGATCTCGGCGAGTGCCCGCGTGTCCGCGCCGTGCGCCAACTGCGCGTCGACCAGTCTGACGCGCTCTCGCTCACGGTCTTCTTGCCAGGGTGTGCTCATCAGCGCTCCGGAGGGGCTATGCCGCCCGCGATTGCTGTGCTGCGGCGGGAGGAAACCAACCGGCCACGTAGGTCGGCCAGCCGAAAGAAGATAGAGCCGCTATGCGCAGCGGTCAACGTATCTGGCGGTCCGATCAAAGGTTGTAGTTGGGCGCCTCACGAGTGATCGTAACGTCGTGTGGGTGCGATTCCCGCAAGCCGCCGGGCGTGATACGAACGAAGCGGGCGTTCTGCTGCAAATCATCGATCGTAGCTGCGCCGCAGTAACCCATGCCGCTGCGTAATCCGCCGACCAGCTGGTAAAGGACATCGGCGACCGGTCCTTTGTAAGGCACGCGACCCTCGATCCCCTCGGGCACGAGCTTCAAAGTGTCGAATTCGCCAGCTTGGAAATAGCGATCGGCGGAACCCTCCTCCATCGCGGAGAGCGAGCCCATGCCGCGGATCACCTTGAAGCGCCGACCCTCGAGGAGGAACGACTCGCCGGGGCTCTCTTCGGTGCCGGCCAGCATGGAACCCATCATTACCGTCGCCGCACCGGCGCCTATCGCTTTGACGATGTCGCCCGAGTACTTGACACCGCCGTCGGCGAGGATCGGGATCTCTCCGGCACAGCCCTCGACGGCGCTCATGATCGCCGTCAGCTGCGGCACACCGACCCCGGTGACGACACGAGTCGTACAGATCGAGCCCGGCCCTACGCCCACCTTAATCGCGTCGGCGCCGCGTTCGATCAGCGCCTCGGCGCCCTCCCGCGTGGCAACGTTGCCAGCGATCAGCTCGACCTCCGGAAACCGCTCCTTCAAGCTGGCGACCGCGTCGATGACGCCTCCTGAATGGCCGTGAGCGCTATCGATGACCAGCACATCGACGCCGGCGCCGACCAACTCGGCGGCTCGCTCCAGATCACTAGCGCCGGTGCTGACCGCGGCGCCGACCCTCAACCGCCCGTGTTCGTCTTTGGCGGCGGACGGGAATTGGCGACGCTTGAAGATATCCTTGACCGTGATCAGCCCTTTCAGATATCCCTTCTCGTCAACGACCGGCAGCTTCTCGATCTTGTGCTCGTGGAGCATCCGCTCCGCCTCGTCCAGCGAAGTACCGACCGGAGCGGTAACCAGCCTCTCGCGGGTCATCACGTCGGCGATCGGTCGATCGAGGTCCGTCTCGAACTGCAGGTCCCGGTTCGTGATAATCCCGACCAGTCGTCCGTCATCGCGGACGATCGGCACACCACTGATCGAGAACTGCCCCATCAGCTTGTGTGCGTCACGCAGCGATGCCTCGGGTGCCAAGGTGATGGGATCGCGGATCATGCCGCTCTCAGAGCGCTTCACCCGATCGACCTGGGCAGCCTGCTGCTCGATGCCCATGTTCTTGTGGACGATGCCGATCCCACCTTGGCGGGCCATAGCGATCGCCATCTCCGCTTCGGTGACCGTGTCCATCGCGGCGGAGATCAGCGGGATGTTGAGTTGGAGGTTCCGCGTCAGTCGCGTCGAAACATCGACGGCCCGGGGATGAACCAGCGAATGGCGTGGCAGCAACAGGACGTCGTCGAACGTCAAAGCCTCGGGCAGCCTTCTGTCTTTCTTCATCATCGGCGCACGCCCCTCACCTAAGAACGAGCCCGGGCCGCACCGCATCGCGCGGACCCGGGCAGTGTATTCGATTCAGCAGGTTCCATGGGTGAAGATATGCGGCTGCTCAACAGAGTGTCAACGGGCCTGCGCACCCTCGGCAAGCCTGTCACGGACCGGCGCCGGCAGGCGGCGAGCCAGGTCCTCCAAGCTGCCGCAGAGATCGACGATGACATCCTCGGGCCCGTCCCAATGCGCCAGCACCAACTCGGCGCCGGCATTGGTAATCAGCCGGTCGATCGCCAACGCCAGAATGAACAGATCGTCTAGCTGGCCGATAATCGGAAGGAAGTCGGGGATGAGGTCGATCGGGGTCAGCGTGTACGCGATGGCCGCCGCCAGCAATCCCTTATCGGCGCCCGAGACCCTCGGGTCGCGAAGCAGGCGCGTGAGCAGCAGGAGGAACCTGGGTATCCCGGCGAGCAGATCTCGGAGCCTGGCCCTTGTCGCCATCGCCTAGTCGATGACGATCTTGGTGGGCCGCTCGTCCGAGTCGTCGTCCGGCCCTTGCTCATCCTGTTTGCGCCCGACCTTCTCGATCTCATCCGCCAGCCCCCGGGCCGTCTTCGCCGCCGTGCCCACAGCACGATCGACCACGCTGAGCGCGCCCATCACGCCCTTTAGCGCCCAGGGGGCGGCTCGTCGCGCACGCAGTTTGTCCTGGATCCCTTCTGCGAACTTCTGCATCCGGTCCGGCTCCTCGGGCGCATCATCGGCGTATTTCCCCTCCAGGAACTCGATATAGTCAAGAACTTGATAAAGCCGCTCGTCCGGCAACGACTCCAGCTTTCGCCAGACGCGGCGGCGCAAGAATCTATCCGCCATCTTTAGATCTCCTCTTCCAATCCCACGGGAGCCACATCCACGACGTTGACCTCGAATGGTACCGGAAGCTCGGCCGGACCCAGACGGATCTCCACATCCAACAATGTGCCTCCCAGCCATACCGCCTGCGCGACATCGCACGCCTCAGCATAATCGCACTCGACCTCCCACGGCATCTCCAGCCGACTGCCGGCGACGACATCGAAGACGTCCAGACTGCGCCGACCGGTAGCCGACGTCAACCAGACGGCGAGATAGCGACTCGTCGGCGCCCAGAGCAGCTTCTCCGGCACCGCCCCCAACCAGCGTCCCAACAGGCGAACGGCCGGCTCACCGAGGCCCACCACACCCGCACAAGCGCCGGGCCCGCTCGTCGACCAAGCCGCCCACATCGTGTCCGGAGCAAGGTCGAGATGCTCGAACCGTGCTCTCCCGAGCTCGGGCATCTCCGCGGCGCACTCCTCCAGTGTGTCCGGTGCAGATTCGGCCGCCCCGGGAAGCACCGCCACCGTCACGAACGATCCCCCCTCCCTGCGGTAGAGGGCACCGTCCGCGATGGCATAAGGTCCTGCCTGGTCGAGGGCGGCGGCCGGCGACTCGTCGACCCGCACCGGCGGCTCCCGCTCCCCACGTTCACACCCAGCGCAGAGAGCGACCGCCAGCGCGCCCCCAGCTAGTACTCTCAGGCTCTTCAGACGCAATAGGCAAAGATATGGTTTGGCGACCGTCACCGGGCGCCCCGTCAGTACCCACGCTCCACCGAATAGTACCGAAGCACGGGGCAACTCCGCCAGGCGTCAGCGGCGGCTCGCCCCGCGAACGCGGTTCGCCCAGAGGCGGAAGGTCCACTCGCACCATCACTGGTCCGCTGGCACGCGCAACAGTGAGGACCGGACGCGTCGCGCATCCGCGAGTCGCTCCCAGAGTTCAGTGAGGTCGTCGGCGAGCGCTCGCTTCAGATCAATCAGGCGTCCGATGGCGGCCTCGATCGCCCGCCCCAGGTTGTCGGCATTCTCAGTAAGCATCTGGGCCGTCATCAGCGGTTCGCCATCGGCGAGGCGGCTTGCGCTCGTGAACCCGGGCCCGGCCAGCAGTTCTCCTTCCGTACCACCCGTTCCAGCGACCAGCTCCACCAGCCCGACCGCCAACACGGCGGGCAGTTGCGAGGTCAAGGCTACCATCTGATCGTGAGTCACCGCGTCCATATGTAGCGGCTCGGCGCCTAATGCCCGCACGAGTAGTCCGATGCGACGCAGCGCCTCCTCGTCCGTCCGGTCACACGGGACCAGCGCCCACCGTGCTCCGCGGAATAGCTGGGCACCGGCCACCGATCCGTCAAGCGTGCACCTCGGCGCCACCGGTTGGAGTAGGACAAGCAGAGCGCGCTAGCGAGATTCTCGGGACCGGCACTAGCTTGACATACCGTGCGTGACGCAGAATCCACGGCCAGAGAGGTGCCGAATGGAGTTGACCGGAAGAGTGGCATTGGTCACCGGCTCGGCGCGCCGGCTAGGGCGCTCGATCGCCGACGCTCTCGCCGAGGCCGGGTGCGCCATCGCTATACACCACCATGCTTCGCCCAGCGAGGCCGCCGATGCCGTCCGCGGGTGCCGGGCGCTCGGGGTGGACGCGGCGGCTTTCCAGGCGGACCTCGGTGATCCGGACCAGATAGAGCGGTTGTTCGCTGAACTCGAGAGCGGCTTCGGCCAGCTCGACATCCTGGTAAACAATGCAGCGATCTTCGCCCGGGTCCCTGCCACGCGGATCACGCCGGAGGAATGGGACCGCGTGCTGAACCTGAACCTGCGGGCGCCCTTCTTCTGCAGCCAGCGAGCGGCGCGCTTGATGATGCGTGCAGGCACGGGTTCGATCGTCAACATCGCCGACGTCGCCGCGTTCCAGGCCTGGCCGGCATACGCGCACTACTGCGTCTCGAAGGCGGGACTGCTGATGGTGACGCGCGTGCTGGCACGGGCGCTGGCGCCGGAGGTGCGCGTGAACGCGGTGGCGCCGGGCCCAGTGCTGCCGCCGGAGGGTAGCTTGCCCGACGAAGCAGAGCGACTCGCCGAGTTGACGGCGCTGAAACGGCTGGGCGGACCGGAGGATGTCGTCCAGGCCGTGCTCTTCCTGATCAAATCGAGCTACATCACGGGCGAGACGATCGTCGTCGACGGTGGGAAGCTACTCAGGACCTGAAGGCTTCGACCTCACACCTAGCCCTCCAGCACGACGAACGCGCAGGCCAGCCCGGCCTCGTGGCTCATGCTGATCCACACCCTCGTGACACCGAGGCGTCTGGCCAGCGCCCGCGCTTCGCCGGCCAATTCGAGCTGCGGGCGCCCGGAGCCGGTGCGGAGCACCTCGAGGTCGGTCCAGTGAATATTGGGTAGCTTCCCGGTTCCCAGCGCCTTCAGCGCCGCTTCCTTGGCAGCGAAGCGGGCCGCCAAGCACTCGTCGGGATCTGCCCGTCCGTCACAGTCAGCGAGCTCGCGGGCGCTGAACAGCCGCTGGCGCGCACGCTCGCCGTGACGCGCAACAGCCTGTCGCACGCGCTGCGTCTCGACCAGGTCTATTCCGATTCCGACGATCAACCTTCCAGAAAGGCCGGGATACTGACTTCAGACGCCGACGGGTGCACGAGCACGCCGTCTCCCGTGGGCAAGCTGATGATGGCGGGGGCGTCTTTCACAATTCGATGGAAGCCCTTCCCCTCCAGGATACGGTGTACGAAGATGCGCCGGACCAATACCATCGCGCTGGCCAGTACCGGGACCGCGACCAGCAGACCCACGACTCCGAGCAACTTCGCCATAACGAGAACCGAGAGGATCGTGAGCACTGGTGGCAGTTCGACCTGCTTCTCGAACACCATCGGCGCAACGACGTTGGCCTCGAAAATGTGGACGACCACTCCCAGCAGGATTACCAACAGCGCCTTGGTAACGCCACCCGTCCCAATCACGAACAGGGCCGGAAGCAGAGTCGAGACGATCGTGCCGAAGAACGGAACGATCACGGCGATCCCCGTGAAGACACCGAAAGCGAGGGAATATGGAACGTCGAGTAGGACAAGCCCAACCCAGGTCAGGGAGCCCAGGACCACCATCGAGATCCCCAAGCCCACCAGCCAGGACCGAATCGTGTGACCCAGATCGGCGAGGATGTCACGCGCCAGCTCCCGGTAGTTCGGCGGCGTGAGCGCGATAAGTCCTTCACGATAGACCGACGGCTTTACAGCCATGTAGATGCCCATGATCAGAACGGACACCAGGTGAATCGCTACGCCGATCCCCGAGAAGATGTACGGCACGACATCGCCGAAAAAGTCCCTGGCCTCCTCGAACACCCGCTCGCCGATATCACCACCGCCCTCGGCGCCTTCGCCGAGCGGGCCGAGCAGGCGCCCCAGCAGGCTGTCCTCCTCCTGGGCCAACTGGGTGAGTTGCTCCTGGATCCCGTCCAGACGGCCCGGCAATTCGGCGAGCAAGGACTGGAACTGATTGACGACCGGGGGGACGATCAGCAGGCCCACGAGCCCGATGAGCAACAGGGTGCCGAGCAGAGCGAGGACGACTCCGAACCCTCGCGCTACGGCGAAACGCCCGGTGACCAAGTCGGTGAAGGCACCGAGGTAGACAGCGAATAGCGCCGAGACGAAGAGCAGTAAGAGGAGATCGGCGACGCTGTTGACGAACAGGAGGAGGAGGACGACGAAGACGGTCGTCGCCAGTACGCCGTAGGCCTGACGGGGGCTGAAACCGGAGTTCGCGTCAGCCAGTTTGTTCCTCCTCGGATTCGGGCTCTTCTTCGATGATCTCGGCCTCGCGGACTTCGCCCTCCGAATGGACCTCTTCGCCCGCCGGTAGCAGACCCATCTCTTCCTTCAATGCCGCTAGCTGGCGTTCCACGTCTACGTCACCGCCCTCGAGGCGCTTGAACTGCCTTTCCAGGTCGTCACCGCCCAACTCTTCGTCCACCTCCGCAGCGGCCAACGCCCGCACCTCCGCCTCCTCGATTCGCTCGGCCATCCGGTCGAACGCCTCGAACGAACTGCGGTCGGCAAGTCCGGTGAGCGTCTCGTGGATGCGCCTTTGCGCCGCAGCACGCTTCTGACGAGCGATCAGCAGGTTACGCTTGCGCTTCGCTTCCTCGATCTTGCTGCTCAACTGCCTCAACGTGTCTTTCAGCTTCTCCGTCTCGGAAGCGTGGCCCCGCCACTGCTCTTCCAGCGTGCCGGCGTGCTCGCCGTGCTCCTTGCTGCGCAGCAGGGCCTGCCGCGCCAGATCGTCCCTGCCCTCGCGCAGGGCCAGCTTGGCTCTCCGTTCCCAATCGGCGGTCTGGTCACGCTCATCCTGCACCTGTCGCCGGAGTTTGCGCTCGTCGGCGATGGCGACGGCGACTTCCTGCTTTGCCTGCGCCAATTGCGAGCGCATATCGTCGATTATCTGGTTGAGCATCTTCTCGGGGTTTTCGGCGCGAGCGATCAGGTCGTTCAGGTTCGACCGGACCATCGTTGACAGCCTGCTCCAGATACTCATAGCTCTCTCTCTATGGCTTTCTGTAACGCAGCAACGTCTCGTAGTGTCCCCGCAAGGCCAGGATAATGCTCTCCAGCGAAGCCTGCAGCTCGCTGAAATCCAGGTCTGTCAGCTGCAGTGTGTCGGTCATCACGATCTCGTTCTCGTCGAGGCCGTAGGCACCGTGCACCATGTCGGTGGCATTCAGCTCGAGAAGCTCGCGGAACAGCCCGTTCCGCAACTCCTCATCCTCAGGTGCATCCATGACCTCGACCCGCACCAAGAGCAGCGGGGGCGTGTAGTTCAGGAAGACCGGGGCCACGTCTTGGGCATCTCCGATGACCCAGAGACCCTCCTCAATCTCCTGGAACGGCAGCTCCATCCGGAGTAAGTAGTTTTCTACATCCTCGCGCGTGACCATTCCCGGCCTCCGCCTAGGTTCGGGTATCAGAGTCCTCGGCCTCGCCCCGACCCAGCTTCATTTGCTCGGGCTCCGCCAGCAGCCGCGTCAGGAACGCCTGCTCCTCGATCACCCGCTCCAGCTGATCGCGAAGCCCGTCCACATCGCGCTTCAGGCTCTCCAGCTCGCCCTGCGAGACCGCTCCCTGAGGCGCCTTCGGTGGCACCAGATTCCGCACCGCTTCACCCAGTGCCTTCCCCAGCGGCGAATCAACCAGCACGATCTTCGCCAGAATCGCCACGAAGATCAGCGCCACAAGATATACCACGGGCATCATCCCAGACTACGACCCCGGTGACCCATGAGTTTCCGCCCCGTAGACCGTCGCCAGCCCACGCGGCCCTCGTCCTACCATTATGGGAATATTAGGCTGCTGCGGCCGATTGGCCAGGTCAGGAAGCCTTCTCGCGGCGGGCGCTGTGCAGCATCAGCGAGAGCTGCGCATGCAGGGCTTCGCCCTTGTCCTTCGCCTGGCTCCACTTCTTGCGCTCGGCCAGTGAGCGGACCTCTTGTAGACCCTCTTCCACTATCTCCACCGTCCCCGCGCCCACCCGCTGTGCCACCGCGTCGTCGTGCTCGGCAGCCTTGCGAAGCTCGCTCAGCATACGCTCCGACTCCGCCAGTAGCTCCTCCACCCGTGAGCGCAGCTCCTTCGCCGTCGGCTCCGGCTTCGCGGCCCGCTCCGGCACCACTGGCGGCTCATCGACACCAGCTGCCTCCGGCTCCGCCTCTTGCGTCACGACTTGCGCGCCGGGCTCCGGACTCTCGCTGACCTTCTCCAACTCGCCCAGCTCCCGCCCTTCCACCGGTGCCCCAGGCTCCGCCGTTACCTTCGTCTTTCGACCGCGGCTCCACAGCAAGACGGCGCCCAGAACCACCGCCACCAAGACCACGATGATCCAGCCTACGCCCAAGATCCCTCCTCAGAGATCACAGGGATTGCAGTATCAGAAGGGGAGTCGGTCCGTGAAGAACAGGACCAGATAGGTCATCCCCCACACCACCAGGAAGGTATAGGCGCCGAACAGCCACGCCTTCGAGCCCCTCCGCTTATCTTCGATCGCTTCCACTCTGCCGCTCTGGAGGGCCAGGCCAGAGTCGGCGTCTTGTCCGGTTGTTTCGTTAACTATCTTACTTTGATCCATGTCCAGGTTCTGTGCTCGGTGATCCAGTACCACCTCACCAGCCCACCACAGTCCAGCCCCACGCCGGCAGTTCCCTCACCCCAGCGGCTGGAACTCTCGAATGTGTGAAGCTGAAAGGGACCCTAAGCTATGGGCCCTGACCGGTATGTGTCAAGAGATCGGGGAACTCTCATCTCGCCCGCCCTCCCGAGCAGCGGAGCGGGCGGCGAGTTTCAGGACGAGGCCCTTGTAGGCCATGATGGTGCGGGCATAGCCGACCCGCTCCCAGGTGGTGACGAGGATATAGGCCACGGCGAAGAAGAGGAGGAACTCCCAGGATTCGATGAGCGGGGCGGTGACGACGAGGGCAGCGGCGAGCAGGAAGCCGCTAATCACGACGAGGCGGAGCCGTCGCCGTGTGATCTCGAGGTCGGAGCAGCGCTCCAGAAGCATTTTCTCCGTTATGGTGAGCCTCGTCTGGTCCATCCCTGAATCTCTTTCCGGTTGCGGCGCTACTCGGGCGCCGGCTTGGTATCTCGAGGGTCCGCCGCCGGTAGAGCGGGCCCGCGTGCGGCACCGACGTGCTCGGCCAGGCGATCGAGCAGGCCCGAGAGGGTGCGAAGCCGCGTCTTGACCTTCCTGTGGAAGGCGCCTCGAAGGAAGGCGTACCAGGCGCTGGCCACGGCGCCCCCGGCAGCAATTCCGCCGGCGATGCCTGCGCCGAGCTCACCCATCGCGGCCCCCGAGACGATCCCAAACACGAGGCCAAAGGTGACCGCCACGATGCCCATCACGTCTTCGTCCTGGCCCTTGTACGCCCGGATCCGGATCCGCGTCTGGCCCTCCCCCGGACTCACGGTAATGCGCAGCGGGCCGGGGTCCCCCCAGCCGGACTGCTTGTGCTCCCAGGAAAGTGACCGGTTGAAGGTCTCGTTGACGGTCCCCGACTGGCCGATCGCATCGCGGATCTCCTCCAGCAACAGGCCGTATTGCTCCTGCGAAACCTCTAGCCCGACGACGCGCTCCATCTCGATCTTCCCCGTGATTCCGAAGAATCCGCCAGACTCCAGCTCCGGTTCCTGAAACCCTTCGAGTGCGCCGGCAGCTTGCTTCACGTGCTCCGGCGTGATCCCCACCTCGGCAGCGAGCTGCTGGATGCCGCCTAGCGACATCGCCCCGTCTCGTTTCGGCAACGCCTCGATCTCTGCCGCGCGCCTGACGATCTCCCGGGCCTCCCGCTCGCTGTACCTACGCCCCTCACCACTCGCACCCTCTCGCAGCGCCTCCGCGAACTCGCCCGCGGTCAAGTAGCGCTCCTCCGGCCGCAGGCGCATGGCACGCACTAGTGCTAACTCTACGGACCCGGGCAAGGCATCGAGCTTGGCCCGATGGCCAGGCGGCGCATCCACGAACCTACCCAACTTCCCGGCTTCGTCCCCGATCCACATCCCCGGTACCTCACCGATGACCGCCTCGTAGAAGACGCAGGCGAGGCTATAGATGTCGGTCCTCTCGTCGAGATCGGTGCGACCGGCGGCTTGTTCGGGGCTCATGTAGCCCAGCGTTCCAACCGGGAAGCCGGTCCGGGTCAGTTGGGCTCCACCGGCCGTGCTGATCGCCTTGGCGACGCCGAAGTCGGCAACTACGGCGTGCCCTTCGGCGAGCAGTATGTTCTCGGGCTTGATATCCCGGTGTACGATCTTGGTCCGGTGCGCATAGCTCAAAGCGTCGGCCACCTCCTCGACGATCTCGAGCGCACGTGCCGGCTTCAGTCGGCCCTCGCGCCCGAGCAGCGTGCGCAACGATCCGCCCTCTACAAACGGCATGACGTAGTAGAGGAACCCGTCAGCCTCAGCGGAATCGATCAACGTGAGGATGTGTGGATGACTGAGTCGGGCTGAGATCCCTATCTCCTTGAGGAAACGCTCAACAGCGATCGATGCCGCGAGCTCCGGATGCAGTACCTTGACTGCAACCTTCCGCTCATGCCTGAGATCCTCAGCCAGGTAGACGGTCGCCATGCCGCCCCGGCCCAGCACCCGCCGCAGCTGATAACGCTCGGGCAGCGCCGATCTCAACGCCTGAGGTATATCGTCCAATTCGTCCCGACCCATGGCACGGCCCCTACATCACCGATGGTCTCAGTCGGAGGCTGACCGGATTTTCCGGGTGAGCGCCGGCTCGATCCCCAGCAACCGTTCGTAGAGCACCAGCTGCCCGCGGTGGTACATCTCCTGAGCGATACCGTGCTGCAGCCAGGCCAACCGAGTGCCCTGCTCGCCGTCGAAGCGCGTGATGAACTGCAACATGTGCAGCTCGCCCACATCCAGAAACCGCTGCTCCGCCTCGCCGATCGTGGTCCGCAGTAGATCCAGAAGCTCCGCCTTGCCGGTGGCCGCTTTCACCGGAGCGGCGTAAAGATCGAGCAGCTCCGGCCAGGCAGCGCGCCGGAAGTCGGTGTCGGCACGCGTCAGTTCCCCCGTCATCATCAGAGCCACTTCCAAGATATGCCCGACCAGCTCCGACACGCTCTTTACCTCAGGGGTCGGCCGGAAGTCGAAGTGATCCTCGGGGATGTTCTGCACCTCTTCGATGAGCCCCTGTCGTACGTCCCGCCAACCTTCGAGTACCTCCTCGAGCAATGAATCGTATGACGCCATCGCAAATGTACTCCCCAGATCAGTCCGCTTTCGAAGGTGCGCCGGCAAAGCCCGCTACCTGCGCGCCAGCCAAACCGATACCTATGGTAACTGCGGGAATGATGAGATACGTCAGTCCTATGTCCGCCATGTACTCCCCAAGGCTCATGCCGATCGGACCGGCGAGCATCAGCGGCAGATCGATTACAAGGCTGATTGCGAACCACAGGACGCCCAACAAGATCCCCTCTCTCAAATGACCCGTGCTCACCCGGCGAAAGTAGAGCACCGCGAAGCTGACCGTAGCGGTCGTGACGACGACGGGCATGATCGACTCGAACAGCAGCCGGGCGGAATCCCTAATCGGGAAGATGAGCACCGCCGCGACGAACGCGATCAACCAGACCAAGAAACCGAAGATTACCGCTTTGCCCTTTGCCGCCATGACTCCCTCCAAGATACGTCACCGCTAGTCAGCAGACGGTGGATTCACCTCGATCTTCCTCTCGTTGCCCTCGCTTACTTCGATGAGCACCTAGCCTGTCGGCGCAGCCCCAGGCCAGTGCCACTCCTTCACGTTTCCTAGCCGCGCCCCAATCCGGACCGCTCCGTCACCTCGAAGCTGAGCGTGGCCCAATTGGACTCGTAGTCGACACCTTCCCCTGATCCGGCGCCACCCTCGCCGGCAACGCCGCCGTCATGCGTGAGAGAAAATAGGCCTCG
>JASFTI010000074.1:0-12665 GCA_050053635.1 Gemmatimonadales bacterium | reverse complement strand
ATCAGCGTGGTCGACGAGAGCGGCCAGCTACTTCAGGAGCTGCTGGCGACCGAGGCGTTCGAGGGGGGGCGGCTGCGCTACACGCCGCCGCCGGGCGGCGAGCCCGAGACGGTTATCGAGGCGCTTCGCCGGCAGGTTCTCGAGCAGCAGCTCTCGGGTTTTCTCTACATCCCAGCCGACGTTCTCGACGGCGGCACCATCGAGTACTGGGGACGGGACGTGGGTCAGACCCTGGTCAGGGCAACCCTGGAGCCCGCCACGACCACCGCCGTGAGACGGCTTCAGGCACGGTCGCTGGGGCTCGAGCCGTCGGCCGCCGCGCTGCTCACACGCGACATCAGGGTCGCCGCCTACCGGGTCACCGAAGAGGGCGCTGCACGCGAAGAAGGCCTGAGCGCGATCCTCGCTTACGTCCTGGCGATGATGATCTACATGGTCGTCTTGCTGTACGGAGCCATGATGTTGCGAGCCGCCGTCGCGGAGAAGGCGACCAAGACGGTCGAGATCATCCTGTCGAGCGTGCGGCCTTGGCAGCTGATGCTCGGCAAGACGCTGGGCGTCGGCGCCGTCGGGCTCACCCAAATCGGCATCTGGCTGACGGTCACCGCCCTTCTGCTGGTCTACGCGGCAGGCGCGCAGGCGGCGGCCGAAGCGGAGTTCTTGAAAGATCTGCCGCTGGGGATCGACACACTATTAATGTTCCTCGGCCTCTTCATAACCGGCTTCTTCCTCTACGGCGGCCTATACGCATCGGTGGGCGCCATAGCCAGCACCGAGCAGGAGGCCTCGCAGCTCCAGTTCCCCGTGACGCTGCTGGTGATCATTCCGCTGCTGATCATACCGATCGTGCTCGAATCGCCGGCGAGCCAGGCGTCGGCCGTGCTGTCTTGGATCCCGTTCTTCACACCGGTCCTCTTCATCGCGCGTTACGCGCTCGGCGTCGTGGAGGTGTGGGAGATCCCGCTGATCTTCACCCTGCAGATCGTGACGATTCTGTGCGTCGCCTGGGTCGGCGGTCGCATCTATCGCGTCGGCCTGCTGATGACCGGCAAGCGCCCGACTCTCCCGGAACTGGTTCGCTGGATAAGACACGGCTGATGAACGACGAACGACGACGTCCGACGGCATTCGAAGCATTCCTGCCGTTCGTTTTCATGGCGGTGCTGCTCGGCCTCGGCTACGGCGTCTATCGGCTGCGCATCGAGGTCCTGCTCATCGCGGCGGCCGCCGTCGCTGGCCTGGTCGCGATTCGCCTGGGCTACACGTGGGCGGAGCTGCAGGCCGGGATCATCGAGGGGATCGCCAAGGCGCTGCCGGCGGTCTTGATCCTCGTCTGTGTGGGAGCCCTGATCAGCACCTGGATCGCCGCCGGAACCATCCCGCTGCTGTTGACGCTGGGACTGCATACCATCTCGCCGCGCTTCTTCCTGGTCACGGCGTGTGTACTGTGCTCGTTCGTGTCGCTGTTCACGGGAACTTCCTGGGGGACCGTGGGCACGATGGGCATCGCGCTGATGGGCGTCGCCGCCGGGCTCGGCGTTCCGCTGGGCGCCGCAGCGGGCGCGATCGTCTCCGGAGCCTACTTCGGCGACAAGCTGTCACCGTTCTCCGACACGACCAACCTGGCGCCGGTGGCGGCTCAGTCGAACCTGTTCGACCACATCCGCCATATGCTCTGGACTACGGCGCCCGCCTGGACCCTGGGGCTGCTGGTCTACCTGGTCGTCGGGCTACGGGCCGAGTCCGCCGCGTCGCCCGAGCGGGTGGCGGCGATACTCGATGTGCTGGGGAACGCCTTCGTGATGAGCCCCTGGGTGCTCCTGCCGCTGCCGGTGGTTCTCTACTTCGCGGTGCGGCAGCGACCGACGATACCGGGGATCCTGCTGGCTTCGGCGCTGGCCGGCGTCATAGCGATCGTCTTTCAGGGCGAATCGCTGGGCGACGTGGCGGAGGCGGCGGTCAGCGGTTACGTCGCCGACACCGGCGACCCGGCGGTGGACGGCCTGCTCTCGCGCGGCGGCATGGGCCCAATGATGGAGGTGACACTCATCGTTTTCGCCGCCTTCTCGTTCGCCGGGATCGCCAACCGGGCGGGCTTACTGGACGTCGCCCTCGGGCAGCTGATGCGGCTGACCCGCACCACGGGCCAGCTGGTGGCGGCGACCGTGAGCTCGACGGTCTTTACAGCGCTGATCACCGGCTCGAGCTACCTGACGATCCTGCTGCCGGGCGAGCTGTTCGCGCCTGCCTACCGCAAGCGGCGGCTGGCGGCGAAGAACCTGTCGCGGACGCTCGAGGACAGCGGCACCGTGGTCGTGCCGCTCATCCCGTGGTCGGCTGCAGGTGTCTTCATGGCCGCCACCCTCGATGTCCCGACCTTGAGCTACCTGCCGTGGGCGGTGATGAATTACACCGGCTTTTTGTTTGCCATGCTCTACGGGTTTACCGGCATTTCTATCGCGCGACGCATCCGCGAGGATGAAACGCTTGCAGGTAGTTAGTTTCGACATTCGACAGCCGCCACTCGACTGCCGAGTAAACAGCATCGGCGGCGCTGACGCGCCTTGGACTATCGATCTTCGATCGTCGACAGTCGACCGTCGAGTTTCATGAACGTCCGACGTTGGGAGTCGAGCCTCGATAGTCGGGCAGTGGCCGGAATTCGGTAGTCGAACATCGACTGTTGAATGTCGATGTTGCTCTCACCGCTAGCCGTGCTCGACGGCGGGACCCGGAACGCGTCGGCTAACGATCACCAGCACACCGGCGATAATCACCGCGCTCGCCACCAGCACACGCGCGTTCAGCGGCTCGGCGGCGAGCGCCCAACCGAGGAAGACGGCGACGATCGGGTTGACGTAGGCGTGGGTGATGACGCGGGCGGGGGTCGAGACCTTCAGCAGCCACAGGTATGCGTTCAGCGCGATGATCGACCCGAGCACGGTCAGATACGCCAGCGCGAGCACGGAGCGCAGCGACACTTCCCCAACATCCAGAGCCGGCCACTCGCCGAACGCCGTGCCTGCCAACAGCAAGACGACCCCGCCGGTCAGCATCTCCATCCCCGTCGCTTGAGTGGGCGAATCGGGAAGGTGCCCCTTGCGCGTGTAAAGCGAGGCGAACGACCAGGCCAGCGTTCCCATC
Source organism: Gemmatimonadales bacterium (assembly GCA_050053635.1). Taxonomy (GTDB): domain Bacteria; phylum Gemmatimonadota; class Gemmatimonadetes; order Palauibacterales; family KS3-K002. The sequence goes on along the minus strand of JASFTI010000074.1, from coordinate 9,521 downwards.
AAAATCACGCCGCTGCCCGCCAGGTCGATCCGACCGGCGCCGGCAAGCTGCTCGGGCCCGATCAGAATCGCGACACCGGCGAAGCCCAAAAGGATCCCTCCGAGGACCTTGAGATCGGGCCGCGGTCCACCGTAGAACAGCCAGTCGATCAGCACCATCCAGAGGGGGCCGACGGCCACGATCAGCGCCGCCGCGCCTGATGGCACCCACTGCTCGGCCCAGGAGACGCCGCCGACACCGAACCCCAGCATCGCCGTCCCGACGGCCGCCGCCACCGCCCAGTGCGAGCGCGCCGGTCGCGGCGCGCCGCGCAAGCGCGTCCAACCGTACAACAGCAACCCGGCCGCCAGGAAGCGAGCCCCGGTCATCAGAAACGGCGGCAGGGTCTCGACGGCGAAGCGGATGGCGAGGTAGGTCGAACCCCAGATCAGGTAGATGGCGGCGAAAGCCGCGACCAGGCCCAGGCGCGTGGGCCCGGCGGGGTCCGCCGCACTCGCCGCTGGAGCGACGGTCGATCGAGCGGAGAATCTCTCTTGCATCGCGATAGCGCTACGTCCGCAGGTAGAGCCGCGGCGCAGCGAAAGCAAGGGTATGGGGAGAACGGGTGATCCGGGCTCGGCGCTGGCGCCCCCCCGACCGACCGGCGCATATTGCCCGTGCGATGAGCGTTTACGTCATGCAGACACCGATCGAGCGCGCCCAAGAACAGGCCTCGCAGGTCGAGGGGGCGGTGGGGCGACTCTGGACAGCCCTCACCAGCGCGGGCGGGCTGGAGAAGCTCGTCGTCTTCATCATCATCTGGCTCGCCCTCTGGGGCCTGTCGCGCCTGATCCGGCGCGGGATCGACTCCCACATCGACGAGGTCGCCCGACGCCATCAGCTGCGCAAGGTCGTCACCTACGGGTTCTGGATCGGGCTGGTCGGCGCGGCCGTCATCCTGTTCGCCGAGCGTCTGGCGCTGGCGGATGTCGGCACGATCCTCGGCCTCATCGCCGCCGCCGTCACCATCGCCCTCGCCGATGTCGTGCGCAGTCTGGCAGGCTGGATCTATATCAGCTCGCGGCGCGGCGTGGAGATCGGCAGTCGAATCCAGGTCGAGGACCTTATCGGCGACGTCATCGACATCGGCCTACTCAAGACGACGCTGCTCGAGGTGGGCGAGCCACTGGTCTACGCGATGCAGTCCACCGGCCGCATCGTTACCGTGCCGAATAGCGTGTTCTTGAACAAGAACGTCGTCTCATCGGCGACGGTGAACCCGCTGGTCTGGCAGGAGATCCAGGTGCTGGTCACGTTCGAGAGCGATTGGAGACGGGCCCGCGAGATCATCCACGATGTGGCGACGGAGCTGTACGAGGAGATCGTCCCCGATCTCAGGGCCGGGTTCCACGTGCTCGAGGCCGCCTACGCCTTTCGACTCGGCTCCACCGCACCGATCGTCTACACCACTATAGCCGACTCGGGCGTGATGCTGACCCTGCGTAACCTGACACCGGTGCGGAAGCGCCGCTCGACGGTCGACCGCATCTCCACCGGGATCCTCGACCGCTTCGCGGAAGAGCCGAGCATCGAGTTCGCCTATCCCACGTATCGGGTGTTCCGGCTCGGTGAGGAAGAAGACGGCGTTCCGCCGCCGCCGGTTGGTTAGAACAACTCCATGACAACTCCATATAGAATAACCGGCCGCCAGCAAGATGCCTGACGGCCGGTTCGGGGGTCTGGCTCAACCGACGCGACGCCTCATGGCGCCGCCGGGTCCTACTACCCCCGGACAAGGCCGGTAGCTAGCCCATACCGCCTCGAGGCAGTCGCTTTGCCCGTGCCGGTTGGCCAGATAATTCAACGGACACTGGACCACCTCCTTTCGTTAAGGGTTCGCGCCTAGGGCACACACTGAGAGTCGACGCGTGTGCTGCCTCGCGCCGTCGTTGCCAAGCTAGGGCACCGAACCTGTAACTGCAAGGATTTTGGAGCGTTTCGAGTCGCCAGGCTCGCTTCCGCCGGGCTCGAGCATCGGGTTCGGGGCCCAACTCGGGCGGCGCCTTGACGCGGCCGTCACCGGCCAAATATTGTGACGCGCCGAACGATTAGAAGCCCGACCACGTTTTGTTACATTCGGAGGAGAGATGGCTGAGTCAAAGGTCCCCGACAACCTGCTCTATACTGAAGAGCATGAGTACGTGTCGAAGGTCGGCGACGACGAGATCGTCGTCGGTATCACCGACTACGCCCAAGGCGAGCTGAGCGATGTCGTGTTCGTCGAACTTCCCGAGGTGGGCAGCTCATTCGCCAAGATGGAGGCGTTCGGGACGATCGAGGCGGTCAAGGCCGTCTCCGAGCTCTACTCGCCGGCCGGCGGCGAAGTCGTCGCGATCAACGAGGCGCTGGCCGATGACCCGGCCCTGGTCAACCGCGACCCGTACGGCGACGGCTGGATGATCCGACTGCGGGTCAACGACACAACCGAGCTGGAAGGTCTGCTGTCGCCGGAGAAGTACAAGAAACTGGTCTCCGACTAACAGAGCCGGGGCATTGCCACCATCGAGACAGAGATAGCGACGAGATCATGAGCTTTATCCCGCATTCGGAGGCGGATCGTAAGGAGATGCTGCGCACGATCGGCGTGTCCTCCGAGGAAGAGCTGTTCGCCAATATACCGGAGAAACTTCGCCTGCAGACAGAGCTCGAGGTGCCAGCCGCGCTCTCGGAGTGGGAGGCGGCGAAGACGCTTCAGGAGCTCGCGGCGGCCAACCGGCAACTGGTCTGCTTCGCCGGGGCGGGCTACTACGATCACCACGTGCCGGCGGTCGTCGACCACCTGATCCGGCGCAGCGAGTTTTACACGGCCTACACGCCGTATCAGGCGGAGGTCAGCCAGGGGACGCTGCAGTCGATCTACGAGTTCCAGACGATGGTCTGCGAGCTGACGGGCCTCGACGTCGCGAACGCGTCGATGTACGACGGCGCCTCGGCGATGGCGGAAGCCGCCATGATGGCGCGGTCGATCCAGAAGAAGCGCGACAAGATCGTCCTCTCGATCACGGCGAACCCGCACTACAGACAGGTGCTCGACACCTACAACCTCGGCCTGCAGATGCCGGTGGAGCTGGCGCCGCGGACAGCGCAGGGCGCGACCGACCTGGAGGCGCTGGGCAAGCTGGTCGACGAGGAGACCGCCGCGGTCATCCTGCAAAGCCCGAACTTCTACGGCTTGATAGAGGACTTCGAGGCAGCGGCCGCAATCGCCCACGACGCCGGCGCCCTGTTGATCGCCGTGGTCGACCCGATATCGCTGGCGATCCTCAAGAGTCCGGGCGAAGCCGGCGCCGATATCGCCGTGGCGGAAGGCCAGCCGCTGGGGATCCCGCTGAGCTACGGCGGGCCGGTGCTGGGCCTGTTCGCCGCGCGCCAGAAGCACATCCGTCAGATGCCGGGCCGCATGGTCGGTGTGACCGAGGACGTGGAGGGTAAGCGGGGCTTCGTCCTCACGCTGCAGACGCGGGAACAGCACATCCGGCGCGAGAAGGCGACGAGCAACATCTGCACGAACCAGGGGCTCTGCGCGCTGGCGGCGACGATCTATCTGTCGACGGTCGGCCGCGACGGGCTGCGCCGGGTTGCCGAGGCCAGCACGCAGATCGCTCATTACGCGTACGACCGGATAGTCGCAGAGACCGGACTCGAGCCGCTGTTCCCGGATGCGGCGTTCTTCCGCGAGTTCGCCGTGAAGACGAAGGGACCGGCCCGCGCCTTGATCAGGCGCGCCAGCGAGCGGGGCGTCCTGGCCGGCGTCGCGCTCTCGCGGTTCCCTCATATAGATGTAGACGACGGCTTGCTGGTCGCCTTCACCGAGAAGCGGTCGAAGGACGATGTGGAGCTACTACTGGAAGTACTGAAGGAGGAGTAATATGCCGAAGCTCACATTTCACGGTCATTCCTGCTTCACGCTCGTGACGGACGAAGGAACCGTTCTGCTGATCGACCCCTTTCTCTCGGGCAACCCGACGGCCGACATCGGGCCTGATGCCGTGGGCAAGTGTGACTACATGCTCTTCACCCACGGCCACGGCGATCACATCGGCGATGGCTTCGAGATAGCGAAGAACACCGGCGCCATGGTCATCTCGACCTTCGAGATCGTGTCCTTCGCCCAGCAGGTGAAGGGGATCGAAAGCGCACATCCGCTGCACATCGGCGGCGGTTACCACTTCCCCGTCGGCTACATCAAGATGACACCCGCCCTGCACGGCGGAGCCGTGGAAGGCGACGAGTCGGGCTGCTACACCACCGTGCCCGGCGGCTTCCTGATCACGCTGAACGGCACCACCGTCTACCACGCCGGCGACACGGCGTTGATCACCGACATGGAACTGCTGAAGGGCAAGGTGGACGTCGCCTGCCTGCCGATCGGTGACAACTTCACGATGGGACCGGAGGACGCGGTGCGGGCAGTGGAGATGATCGAGCCCAAGACGGTCATCCCGATGCACTACAACACGTTCGATGTGATCAATCAGGACCCGGTCGCGTTTGCGAAACAGGTTGGTTCGCGGGCCCAGGTGGTGATTCTGGAGCCCGGGCAGAGTCATGACTTCTAATAGCCGGTGGGCGGTGGGCAGTGTGGGGCGATCCACTATTCACCGTCTACCGATGACTGATGGCTGATAACTGATCGCCGATTACTGATCACTACTATGACCGACAAAGACCCACGGAATAAGACCTCGGCTCTGATCTTCGAGCTGTCCCAACCCGGGCGCCGCGGCACCGCCGTGCCGGACGCGGACGTCCCGACCCGACCGCTCGACGAGTTGCTCCCCGCTTCGGCGTTGCGCGCGACGCCGCCGGGGCTACCGGAGGTCCCCGAGCACGACGTGGTCCGGCATTTCACCGAAATCTCTCTGAAGAACCATCACGTCGACCGCGGCTTCTACCCCTTGGGTTCGTGCACGATGAAGTACAACCCGAAGGTGAACGAGATGACGGCCCGGCTGCCCGGACTGGTCGACCTTCACCCCTTCCAGCCGGTTTCGGCGGTCCAGGGCGCGCTGAGGCTCATGTGGGAGCTCGGCGAGATGCTCAAGGAAGTCGCCGGGATGGATGCGATCAGCCTCCAGCCTGCTGCCGGAGCGCAGGGCGAGTTCGTGGGCGCCCTGCTGTTCCGGGCCTACCACACGGCGAACGGTGACCCTCGCAAGAAGATCATCATCCCGGACAGCGCCCACGGCACGAACCCGGCGACGGTGATCATGGCGGGCTACGAGGTGGTGACGCTCGAGTCGAACGCCGACGGGCGGATGGACCCGGCGGCTCTGGAGGCGGCGCTGGGCGACGACATTGCCGGTGTGATGCTGACGAACCCGAACACGCTAGGCAGATTCGAATCGGAGATCGAGACGATCGCGCACCTGGTGCACGAAGCCGGTGGCCTGCTCTACATGGACGGCGCGAACCTGAACGCGCTGATGGGCATAACGCGGCCTGGCGACCAGGGTTATGACATAGTCCACATCAACCTGCACAAGACGTTCTCGACGCCGCACGGCGGTGGCGGCCCGGGCGCGGGGCCCGTCGCGGTGAAGGAGCACCTGGCGCCGTTCCTACCGTTGCCGATCCTGATGCAGACCGAGGAAGGCAGCTACGCGCTCGATTGGGAGCGACCGACGAGCATCGGGAAGGTCCACGGATTCTGGGGCAATTTCGGCGTGCTGGTTCGCGCCTACACCTACATGCGGATGTTGGGCAAGCGGGGCATAGCCGAGACGGCGAAGGGGGCGGTGCTGAACAACGCCTACGTGTCGGCGCGGCTGGGTGACACATACGAATTGCCGTACGGGCGCGGTCTTCACGAGTCGGTGTTCTCGGGCGCTTTCCTCAAGAAGTACGGGATCCGAACCCTCGACGTCGCCAAGCGGCTGCTCGACTTCGGCATCCACGCGCCGACCGTGTACTTTCCGCTGATCGTCGCCGAGGCGATCATGTGCGAGCCGACCGAGACGGAGACGAAGCAGGAGCTTGACCGCTTCTGCGATGCTATGTTGCAGATTGCCGAGGAGGCGGCGAAGGATCCGGAGTTCGTCAAAGGCGCACCCTACACGACGCCCGTCAGGCGGCTCGACGAGGCGCGAGCCAATCGCCAGCCTGACGTGCGCTTTCAGGCCGATTGAAGAGCCGTTTCGTCCGGCTTGAAACACTCCCCCACGGCACGACACTAGGCCTGGCCCTTACAAGGAGCCGAGCCGTATCGTGAACCAACACCAACCGCCAGCCCGGGCCGCGGCGCGGCCGGAGCGGACCGATCCCGCGCGGGGTTCCGCCACGGCCTGGCGGCTGATCGAGACGCCGGCCGATAGCGGCGTGCGCAACATGGCGACGGACGTGGCGCTGATGGAGTCGGTGCGCGAGGGCGGACCAGCGGCGCTGCGCTTCTACCGCTGGTGGCCGCCCTGCATCTCACTGGGTCGAAACCAGCCGGCCAGAGACTACTACGACATCGAAGAGGCGAAGCGGCGCGGCATCGATTTCGTGCGGCGCCCCACCGGCGGTCGCGCCGTCTATCACCATCACGAGGTCACCTACTCCGTCGTCGTCCGCGACCGGCAGCTGGGCGGCCCGCGGCGAACTTACGACCTGGTCCACCGCGCCCTGCTGGCCGGCCTGCGCCTGCTGGGCGCACCCACCGACATCGTCGAGGACCCCCGGCTGGGGCTCCGCCCCTCGACCGTCCCCTGTTTCGAGAAGCTCGACGGCGGCGCCATCGTCTCGGGCATGCGCAAGCTCGTGGGCAGCGCGCAGTTCCGCGAGAGCGGCATCTTGCTGCAACACGGCTCGCTGCTGTTGACCGGTGACCAGTCACCCACCGTCCAACTGCTGAAAGTGGCATGGAAGGACGACGCCTCGGAGCCGCCGGCCGCTCTAGACGAGATCTTGGATCATCTCCCTACCTGGGCCGAGCTGATCGACTGCCTGGCCAGTGGGTTCGAGCGGCTGCTCGGCATCCATCTGGTCGAATCGGTGATCGATGAGAAGGAGAAAGGTCGGATGATGCATCACAGTCGTCGTTTCTCCGACCCGGAGTGGACATGGCGGCTTTAGCACTGCGAGGCGCGATACTCGGCAGCCTGATCGTGTCGCTCGCCTGTGGCGCTGAGCGGCCCGCCTCGGACGTCGCCTCTGCCGATGCCACGGTGGGCGGCACTACGATCATCGCCTTCAACGCCGAGATGGGTCGGTTCAATCCTCTGGTGAACACCGACCAGAACACCAACGAGGTGATCTACTACATGCTGTTCACCCCGCTGGTACAGTACGACGAGTCGCTCGAGCCGCGGCCCTATCTGGCCGAGAGCTGGGAGCTGGAACCGGATGCGGTGACCTTCCAGCTAAACCGCGATGTGCGTTGGCACGACGGCGAGCCGGTGACCGCGCACGATGTCGAGTTCACTTTCCGTCGCGCCAAAGATCCGCAGACCGCGTCCGTACTCTCATCGGCCTACCTCGGGCTCATCGAGTCGGCAGAGGTAATCGACTCGTTCACTATTCGATTCAGCTTCGCGCGGCCTCACGCGCGACCACTGGACGGGTTTTGGTGGGCGCCCGTACCCAAACACCTGCTCGAGGACACGCCGCCGGCCGAAATGGTCCGCGCGCCGTTCAACCGCCGGCCCGTCGGCAGCGGGCCCTTCCGGTTCGTGGACTGGGAGGCCGGTGAGCGCCTGACGCTGGAGCGGGTTCCCGGCTTCCCCGAGTCGCTGGGCGGCCCGCCGTTCCTCGAGCGAGTGATTTTCCGCTTCGTCGGTGAGCCGGCGACTTTGCTCTCCGAGGCGTTGACCGGTGGAATCGATGTCAATGGGTCGCTGTTCCCCCACCAGGCCGAGCAGGTCGAGCGCACGCCGGGCGTGCGCCTGCTCAGCTACCCGTTCCGCGAGTACTACTATCTCGGATGGAACGTGCGCCGGCCGCAGCTACGGGACCCCTCGGTTCGGCGCGCACTCACGATGGCCCTCGATCGCGGGCGTCTGATCGACGTTTTGATGTACGGCTACGGGCAGTTGGCTACGGGGACGATCGCGCCGTGGCACCCGATGTTCACGTCGATCGAACCGCTGCCCTTCGACCAAGCGGCCGCCCGCGATTCGCTCGCCGCCGCCGGCTGGATCGATCGCGACGGCGACGGCGTGCGCGAGAGCGAAGCGGGCACGCCGTTGCGGTTCACGCTGATGACGAACTACGAGAATCCGGTCCGGGTCGATATCGCTCAGCTCGCCCAGGCACGGCTCGCCCGCATCGGCGTCGACGTCGAAGTGCAAACGCTCGAGTGGCAGACGTTGCTGGCACGCCATCGCGGTCGCGAGTTCGACGCCGTGGTTCAGAGCTGGGTGCTCGATAACTTCCGCGTCGACCCGGCAGCTCTCTTTCACTCTTCGCAGGCGGACCGTCCCGGTAGCTACAACCGCAGCGGCCTCGAGGACCCGGAGGTCGATCGCCTGATCGAGATGGCGACGAGCGCCAGCGACCCCGAGGTCGCAAGGCGACTCTGGTCCGAGTTCTCGCTCGCGCTACAGCAGGCCCAGCCCTTCACCTTTCTCGTCTGGCTGGATGAACTGGCGAGTGTCTCGGACCGCATCCGCGGCGTCGAGATGGACGCCCGGGGTACGCTGGTAACGATAGCCGAGTGGTGGATTCCGCCGCAGCGGCGCCAGTACGTAAGCGAAAGGGGCAATTAGACTTATGGGCAGGAACCTGGTTGTGGGGACGGCCGTCGCCGCGCTGCTCGCCGGCTGCGGTGAAGCGCAGCGGACCGCTGATTCGACGGCCGTACCCGACTCGCTGCGCTACGGTGGCACGGCGGTGGTCGCGTCGCTCAACGAGATCAACTCCATGAACCACTTCGCAAGCATGGACGAGACCTCGCAACAGCTTCAGGGCTTCGTGCTGTTCACGCCGTTGATCCGCTACGATGAGAAACTGGCGCCGATACCCTGGCTAGCCGAGAGCTGGGACACGGCGACGGCGCGGAGCGGCGGCCTTGTCCTCACGTTTCGACTGCGTGACGACGTGAAGTGGCACGACGGAGTGCCGACCAGCGCCTACGACGTGAAGTTCACTTTCGATCGCATCAAAGACCCACGCACGTCATACCCGCACGCGTCGCTGCTGGCGCCGTACGACAGCGCGGTGGTGCAGGACTCGTTCAGCGTCGCACTCTACTTGACCCGCCACCCGGGGTTCATGGACCCCTGGCGCAGGATCTCACCGATGCCTCAGCACATCCTGGGCGACGTCGCGCCGGCTGAGCTCGGGCACCACCCGTTCGGTACGGAAAGCCCGCTGGGCAACGGCCCGTTCCGCTTCGTCGAGCACCGGGGCGGTGACCGCTGGGTCTTCGAGGCCAATCCGGATTTCGCCGAATCGTTGGGCGGTCGCCCCTACCTGGACCGTCTGGTGTATCGGTATATCCCGGAGCCGACGACGCGACTGGCCGAGGTCATGGCGGGCGAGGTCGATGTCTACCTGGTGGT
>JASFTI010000073.1:0-12700 GCA_050053635.1 Gemmatimonadales bacterium | reverse complement strand
GTCGAATCTGAAACGGAAACTCGGCGGCATCACACCGACTACCTCTGCCGCGCTGCCGTCGATGCTCAGGGTCCGACCTATGACATCGGGCCCCCCGCCCAATTCCTGTTGCCAGTAGCCGTAGCTGACGATCGCCACGCGCGGCGCGCTCTCCAGCTCATCCTCCTCATTGAAGCCGCGGCCGATCCGGGGAGTCACCCGCAGGGCCGGGAACAGCTCGTGGCTGACGACGAGGCCGGATACCCGTTCCGGTCTCTCGACCCCTGTGACCACTAGGGTACGCGGGAAACCCGAGAAGGCGGCGAGCCACTCGAACGAAGTGGCGCGCTCCCGGAAGTCCCAATAATCGAGGGCCGAGACCCAGACGCGCTCCCGACCTTCGAACGTCGATTGACCGTACACCAGCCGCTCGGCCTCCGGGTAGGGCAGCGACCGGATCAATGCCGCGTCGATGACGCTGAACACGGCTACGTTCGCTCCGATCCCGATCGTCAGAACGAGCACGATCACGGCGGTCAGGCCACTCGCCTTGGCCAGCGATCGACCTCCCTGCCTTATGTCTTGCCAGATACCGACCATTGCTGGGACCTCCACCGGGCATGCGTTGGCGGCGACATCAAACGCCGAGGCAAGCGCCATGCCGACCGGAATGGCCTGTGGACAGGCGGTTCGAGGGCCAGCGAGCGACCGGGTGTCCACCTCTGGGAAGGCCGGTATCGGAACCGGACACACAGGACGGTGGCCAGTAGACGGTGACCGGTGTGCCGGTGGCCGGTAGCCAATGGCCGGTTGAGGGCTCCCCATTTACCGGCTACTGGCTACCGCTTACCGATCACCGGGTTTCACTCCACCGTGACGCTCTTGGCGAGGTTGCGGGGCTGGTCGACGTTGCAGCCGCGCAGAACGGCTATGTGATAGGCGAGCAGCTGCAGCGGGATGACCGTGAGGACTGGCTGCAGCATCTCGTGGGTCGTCGGGACGGTGACGATGTGGTCGGCTAGGCGGTTCAGCTCGCCGTTCCCCTCGGTGGTAATAGCGATGACCCGACCGCCCCGCGCCTTCACCTCTTCGATGTTCGAGAGGATCTTCTGGTAGACGCGGCCCTGAGGCGCGATGAAGACGACGGGCATGTTCTCGTCGATCAGGGCAATCGGGCCGTGCTTCATCTCGGCCGCCGGGTAGCCCTCGGCGTGGATGTAGCTGATCTCCTTAAGCTTGAGCGCACCCTCCAACGCGACGGGGAAGTTGTAGCCGCGCCCCAGGTAGAGAAAGTTCTTGTTCAAGTGGTAGCGCTCGGCCATCCCGCGGATCTCGTCGTTGCGGCCGAGGATCTGGCTGATCTGGTCGGGTAACCGATGGAGCGCCGCCGCGACGCTCGACTGTTCGTGAGCAGGTTCCGATTGGGTGCTCAGGTAGAGGGCGATCAGGGCGAGGGCGACGACCTGGGAGGTGAACGCCTTGGTGGAGGCGACACCGATCTCGGGGCCGGCGTGGATGTACACGCCGCAGTCGGCGGCGCGGGCGATGCTCGAGCCGACGACGTTGACGATACTGACGACCCTGGCGTCTTTCTCCTTCGCCTCGCGGATCGCGGCCAGCGTGTCGGCGGTCTCGCCGGACTGGGAGATGGCGATGACCAGCGAGCGCTCGTCGAGCACCGGGTCACGGTAGCGGAACTCGGAGGCGTATTCGGTCTCGACCGGTATGCGGGCGAATTCCTCCAACATGTACTCGCCGATCAGGGCGGCGTGCCAGGATGTGCCGCAGGCGGTGAGTACGATCCGGTTGTACTTGCCGATGTCCTGAGACGGCAGGCAGCTCGACAGACCTCCGAGGCGGGCGGTCCCCTGCTCGACGAGCAGCCGACCGCGCATCGTGTCACGTACCGAGTCGGGCTGCTCGAAGATCTCTTTAAGCATGTAGTGGGGGAAGCCGCCACGCTCGATGGTGCCGAGGTCCCAGGATACGCGGCTCACCTCCTTACTGAGCGGGCGGCCCCGGAGATCGAGAGTTCGGTGGCCTTCCCGGTCCAGCACGGCCAGCTCACCGTCGTCTAGGTAGATCACGTCGCGGGTGTGTTCGACGACGGCCGCCGCATCGGAGGCTACGAAGAGGGAGTTCTCGCCGATCCCCAGCAGGAGCGGCGACCCATTCCGCGCCGCCACCAGCTTCTCCGGGTCGCGACTCGATACTACGGCGATGCCGTAGGTGCCCTCGACCTGCTGGAGCGCCGCGGCGACTGCATCTTCCAGATTGTCGTCGTAGGCCTCGTCGATGAGGTGCGCCAGAACCTCGGTATCGGTCTCGCTGCGCAGCTTGTGGCCCAGTTCCTCCAGCTTCTTTCGCAGCACGCCGGCGTTCTCGATGATGCCGTTGTGGACGACGGCGATATCGTCGGCCGCGTTGTGATGGGGATGGGCGTTGGTCGCGTTAGGCGCGCCGTGAGTAGCCCAGCGCGTGTGGGCGATCCCCAGGGTGCCCTTGGGAAGGTGCCCGCCGATCGCTTCCTCGAGATCGACAATTTTGCCGGCCATCTTGCGCGTATCGAGGCCGCCGTTCGCGCAGACCGTGACGCCCGCCGAGTCGTAGCCCCGGTACTCCAGCCGCCGTAGCCCCTCGAGGAGCAGCGGCGCCGCCTCAGCCGTGCCTATGTACCCGACGATCCCACACATGGACGCGCCCGTCTTCCCTAGTTCCCGGCCCGAGCCACGATGGCCCCGGCCCCGTCCACCAGTTCCCGCACTTCAGGTTCTGCTTCCTGGGGTCCCTCGGCGATAACCCGCAAGATTGGTTCCGTGCCCGAAGCCCTGCAGTGAAGCCAGATCCGGCGATGCGGCCAGCGCAGGTGGAGTCCGTCCCGACGGTCAGTAACCGCGCCGGCGAAGGCGCTCTCCAGCTCGCCGGCCAGGGCGTCGAGCTCGGTGCGGCCCCGCGGGAAGCTGTTCTTGACAATAACGAATTGTGGATAGTTCGCCACAATCGCGTCCAGACTCGTATCCAGCTCCGCCAGCAGCTGTAGGATCAGGGCCACCCCCAGGGGAGCATCACGGGTCAGGTGCAGCGCCGGCAAAATGACGCCTCCGTTACCCTCACCGCCGACCACGGCCCCGACCGCCCGCATCGCCGCGGCCACATGGGCTTCGCCGACCGGCGACTGGCGGTACTCGGCGCCCGCTTCCTCGCACACCGTTTCGACGATCTGGCTCGTCGATAGGTTGGCCACGACAGGACCCGGCCGGTGGGAGAGGACCAGCTTCGCGGCGAGCGCCAGGGTGTAGTCCTCACCGATCGCACGGCCCGACCCGTCGACCAGTGCCAGCCGGTCCACATCCGGGTCTACCGCCATCCCCAGGTCGGCGTTCTCCTTTGGGACTCGCTTGCACAGGGCACCCATATTTGCAGGGACAGGCTCGGGCTCCCGAGTGAAGCGACCGTCGGGCTCGAGTTCGATGCCGACGACCTCGACCCCCAGGCGTTCGAGCAGCGCCGGCAGAATCACGCCACCGGCACCCCTCGCGCAGTCGAGGACGATCTTGAAACCGCGAGCGGCGATCGCCGCCGGATCGACCAGGTCGAGCTCCAGTACGCGCTCGATGTGCCGGTCGACCGCACCGGGCGCCTCCGCCGCCTCGCCCGCTTCGACCTTCGCGGCCCGCGGGGGCCCACCCGCAGGAAGCCCGGCCAAGAACTCCGCTCCCTCCTCAGGGGTCAAGAAGGCGCCTGCCGGGCTCGCCAGCTTCAGAGCGTTCCACTCCTTCGGGTTGTGGCTGGCCGTAACCACGATGCCCCCGGCCAGCCCCAGCTCCTCGATGGCCAGCAGGGCGGTTGGCGTCGGGACCAGCCCGAAGTCGCTCACTCGGCAGCCGGCCGCCTGCAGCGCCGCAGTCGCCGCCTCGACGAGCTCGGGCCCGCTGGGCCGCGAGTCGCGAGCGATAGCCACGTGGTCCCCCCAGCCCTTCCGGCGAACGAACGTCCCGAACGCGGCGGCGAACCCGCTCACGACCTCCGGGGTGAGGTCGACCCCAACGCGGCCGCGCACACCCGAGACACTGACGATCAGGCTCTCCGGAAAGTCCATGGTTCGTGTAATTAAATGGAGGGCCGCCGCTGCTCAAGGCGGGCGTCGCTGGACGAGGCCGCGCCCGGCGACTAGACTGTCTACTCCACTTCCCGGTCAAGCTAGGCCAACACGATAACTGATATCGACGGAGTTTGCCGTGGCTGACCAAGAACGACGTTTCGGCACCCGGGCGGTCCACGCCGGCCAGCGACCCGATCCCACGACCGGCGCCATCATGATGCCTATTTACCAGACGTCCACTTACGCCCAGGAGGGGATCGGCGTCCACAAGGGCTTCGAGTACGCCCGCGTCTCGAACCCGACGCGGACGGCGCTGGAAGCGAACGTCGCCGCACTGGAGGGCGCCGCGCACGGTGCGGCTTTCTCGTCCGGCGTCGCCGCCATCGAGGCGGTGGCCAAGCTCCGCTCAGCCGGCGATCACATCATCTGTGGCTCGAACGTCTACGGCGGAACCGACCGCCTGTTCCGCCAGGTGCTGACGCGGCTGGGGCTCGAGTTCTCGTTCGTCGACACGCGCCAGCCGCAGACGATCGAGGCGGCAATCAAGGAGGACACGCGGCTGATCTTGATCGAGACGCCGACCAACCCGCTCATGCACATTACCGACATCGCGGCCGCTGCCGAGATCGCCCGGGCGCACGGTGCCTGGCTGGTCGTCGACAACACGTTCGCGACGCCCTACTTCCAGCGGCCGCTGGCGCTCGGCGCCGACGCCGTCGTCCACTCGAGTACCAAGTACCTGAACGGGCACAGCGACGTCGTCGGCGGCCTGGTACTCACCTCGGACGACGAGCTGATCGAGGGCCTGCGCTTCATGCAGAAGTCGGCCGGCGCCGTGCCCGGCCCCATGGACTGCTGGCTCGTTCTGCGCGGGACCAAGACGCTGCACGTGCGCATGGAGGCGCACGACCGGAACGGTCGCCGGATCGCCGAGTGGCTCGAGAGCGACGACAGGGTTGAACGCGTCTTCTTCGCCGGCCTGCCCTCGCATCCCCAGCACGAGCTGGCAAACCGTCAGATGAGCGGCTTCGGCGGCATGATCTCGCTCGAGCTCGGGAGTCGCGAACGCGCCGACGCCTTCTGTCGCGCGACCCGCATCTTTACACTGGCCGAGAGCCTGGGCGGCGTGGAAAGCCTGATCTCAGTCCCCGCCGCCATGACCCACGGCGCGGTGCCGAAGGAGCTGCGGGAGGAGATGGGGATCACGGAGGGACTGGTGAGGCTGTCGGTGGGCATAGAGGACGTCGAGGATCTGATCGAAGACTTAGATCAGGCGCTTCCATAGGCGCTGTGCGGTGCGGCGCTAGGGCGGTAGGCAGTAGGCGGTAGGCAGTAATTCGCAGTTCGCATCTCCCAATTCGCTATTACCGCTTACCGCCGCACCGCACAGCGCCTACCGAGACCACGGATCCAGAGCGAATGACGGGTCAAATACGATGAGAATCCTGGTGGTAGGTTCCGGCGGACGAGAGCACACGCTCATCTGGCAGCTGAAACGCGAGCAACCCAACGCGCAGATCTACGCGGCGCCGGGCAACGGTGGCACGAAGGCGCTGGCGGAGTCGGTGCCGCTCAAGCCGGGTGAAATCGATGAGCTGGCCGACTTCGCCGACTCGCGCGACATCGAGTTGACGGTCATCGGACCGGAGGCGCCGTTGGTCGATGGAATCGTCGACCTCTTCGACGAGCGCGGTCTCGAGATCTTCGGACCCTCTAAGGCCGCTGCCGAGATCGAGGGCTCGAAGGCGTTCGCCAAGTCGCTGATGGAGAAGGCCAGCGTGCCCACCGCCGCGCACCGTACCCTACACGATTTCGAGGAGGCCGAGCGCTACATCCGCGAGCGCGGCGCACCCATCGTCATCAAGGCCTCCGGGCTCGCCGCCGGCAAGGGCGCCATCGTCTGCCAGACCGTCGACGACGCCGTGACGGCCGCCCGCTCGATGATGGTCGACAAGCGCTTCGGCGAGGCAGGGGCCACGGTCGTGGTGGAGGACTGCCTGGTCGGCGAAGAACTGTCGATCCTCTATCTCACCGACGGCGAGCTCGCCTTGCCACTCATCCCGTCGCAGGACCACAAGCCGATCGGCGAAGCCGACACCGGACCCAACACCGGCGGCATGGGCGCCTACGCGCCGGTCTCCATCGCCGACGCCGCGCTGGTCGATCGGGTAACCGACACGATCGTCATGCCGACGCTGGCCCAGATGCGCACCGAGGACCGCACCTTCCGCGGCGTCCTCTACTGCGGCTTGATGATCGTGGGCGGCGAGCCCTACGTCATCGAGTTCAACTGCCGGTTCGGCGACCCGGAGACTCAAGCGATCCTGCCGCTTTTGGAGAGCTCGCTGCTCGACGCTTTTCAGAAAGTGGCACGTGGTGAGTCGCTGGCCGGGTCCGACTTCCGCTTCAGCGGCCGCGCGGCGGTCTGCACCGTGCTCGCCTCGAAGGGCTACCCCGGCAAGTACGAGAAGGGTAAGCCGATCACCATACCGGACCCGGTGGCGGCGGACCCCGAGCTCATCGTGTTGCACGCCGGGACGCGCCGCGACACGGAGGGCAAGTTGGTGACCGACGGAGGCCGGGTGCTCGGCGTCGTCGGCCTGGGCGACGATGTGCGCGCTGCCGCCGCGAAGTCGAAGGAGGCTGCGAGCGCCATCAAGTTCAGCGGCAAGTACTTTCGCGGCGACATCGGCTACCGGGAGATCGAGCGCCAGAGCCCCGGCTAGCGCATGCCCGAGCTTCCCGAAGCAGAGACCATCGCCCGCGGCCTCAACGCTGCCATCGCGGGCCGCCGTATCGAGCGCATCAAGATCCACCGCGACGAAGTCGTCCAGCCGATGAGGCCGGCAACGTTCCGCCGCGCGCTGCGTGGCCGCCGCGTGCTCTCGGTAGCTCGCCGGGCCAAGTGGGTCTCCGCACTCCTCGACGACGGGGCGCGCTGGGTGACCCAGCTTCGCATGACGGGGCGATTCACCTGGGCGCCGACTGCCCCGCTCCGCGCCGAACCGCACCTCTCCGCCAGCTTCCTGATCAGCGAGGGCGACAAGCCCGGCGTGCTCCGCTTCTACGACACGCGTCGTTTCGGCCGCATGTGGGTGCTCGACGCAAAGGGATGGGCCCAGCTCGATGGGCGCCTCGGCGTCGAGCCCCTATCCGAAACGTTCACGCCGAAGCTGCTGGCGCGCCTCCTGGGGAACTCGCGCGCCCCGATCCGCAACTGGCTGCTCGACCAGACCCGCATCGCCGGAATCGGCAACATCTACGCCGTCGAAGCCTGCTACAGCTCTCGCGTCGACCCGCGCCGGCCCGCGGGTAGTCTGGAGCGTAACGAGGTCCGCCGTCTCCACAACGCCATCCGCAAGGTGCTCGGCGAGGCCGTAGAGCGGCGCGGCACGACGTTCAGCGATTATCGCGACGTGCTGGGCGCGGGCGGCAGCTTTCAGAATGTGCTCAGAGCCTACGGCCGCGAGGGTGGCCGGTGCCGCCGCTGCGGCGGCGTTATCGAACGTGTAGTACTGGCCGGCCGTTCGGCGTTCTTCTGCCCGAATTGTCAGATCTAGCAGCAGCAAACTGGGAAGCAGCGGTTACATCTACGACAGTAGATCGAACAGCTGGGCCAGCGGCCGACGACCGCGGCGGAGTGTTAAGATGGCAGCGGTAACGGGCCGGCCGAAGCAGCTGTGCCCGGCGCTGCCGGGGTTCACCACCAGTGCGCTGGGAGTCTCCTCGACCAGCGGCTGATGGGTGTGACCGAACACGACGACCGAGAAATCAGGGTAAGCCTCGACGAGGTCCTTCAGCTTCGGCGAGCCCCACTGGTGGCCGTGGACGACGGCGATCCGATGGCCGAGCCGCTCGAGCTCCAGCGATTCAGCCACCTGCTCTCGCACTTCCCAGCCATCGACGTTCCCGTAGACAGCCTGCACGGGTGCCACGACTGCGAGCTCGGTGAGGATGGAAGGATCGCCGATGTCGCCGGCGTGCAGGATCTCATCGACGCCTTCGAAAGCGGCGTAGACCTCGTTGCGCAGTAGTCCGTGGGTGTCCGATATGAGGCCGATACGCAGCGTGTCGCTCACTCGCTATGGTGACCCGTTGTGCGGTAGCCGGTGCGCCGGTGGCCAGTGGATCCTTTTCTCCGTTACCGGCTACCGGCTACTGGCCACCGACTACTGATACGGCCGCAGAGTCTACTTCAGCTCAGGCGGCTCGCCAGCCCGTCAGTGCTTGAGCTTGCGAACCGAGCCGCCGCGGTAAGCCAGCATGGCCGCCGAGCCCATCAGCAGCCCTTCAGCGACCCACAGCCAGTACTTGAGCGCGGTCGAGCCGCCGGTGGCCAGCGAGATCTGGCGCGCAAGGTCGACTTCCCGGAAGAAGGAAGTGGCTGTGGCGGAAGGTGCCGTGCGGAGGAACTCGAAGAGCGATTGATCGGGCACGAAGCCGCCGCTGGCGAGCCAGAAGACGACGTGCACGAGGAGATAGGCGAAGCAGGCCGTGCCGAATACGTAGGCATAACTCCAGCGCGGCGGCCGCCGGTGCCGCACAGACGACGGAATCGCCGCCGCCTCTCCGATCACGACACCCAAGGCGATCGCCTCGAGAGCCAGAATCCAGATCCAGATCCGCAGAACCCCGGTCAGCACGGCGCCGACCAGCGCCACGATCGTACCCCAGGCGAGGGCGCGGGCGAACGGCTCGCGGGCGAGTTGCTGTCGGCGACCCCTTACATGGTCGCGCCATGCCTGGTCGGCTGCGTGCTTCGCGTCCTCAGGCGACTGCGGCCGGGACGTCTTTCGGCTCGGCCTTCCCTTCTTGCTGCTCGTGGACTTCTTCGACATGCGGGCTCGTGTGCCCCTCTACGGTGAATACGCCGGCCAGGCCGGCCAGCTCGTAGGCGGACGAGTTGAGGGCGTTCACCGCCGCCGCGATCTCTTCGGTGGACGCGTTCTGCTCTTCCATACCGGCGGCGAGTTCTTCCATCGCCGCGGCGAAGTCGGTGAAGCCGGTAGCCACCGAACCGAGACGGCCTGCCGTGGCGGCGACGCTGGCGTCGACCTCGGAGCTGATCGCCGCCACCCGGTCCGCCCAACCTTCCGCTTCCCTCATGACCTCGGTTACCGTATCGAATCCTTTCTCCATCGACTCTACCACGGTACCGATCGCGCGTGTCGTTTCCCGGGTCTCCTCCAGCGCCTGGCGCGTCGACTCGACCTGGCCCAGCACACTGTCAGTCGTGTGCTGTGCGCTATCGGCGGCGTCGCCGGCTTGGTTCGCCAGCTTGCGGATCTCATCGGCCAGCACGCCGAAGCCGCGAGCCTCGGCACCGGCGCGGGCGGCCTCGATCGCCGCGTTCAGCGCCAGCAAGTTCGTGCGACGCGCGAACTGCTTGATCAGGTCGACGAAATCGCCGAACTGGCGCGAGGCGTCGACGAACTCGAGCAGACGCGAGGTCGCCATATCGGAGCGCTCGGCCATCTGTCCCACCTGTGCGTGGCCCTCTCGCAGGCGCTCGCGGTTGCGCTGGGCCACACCCAGCAGCTCGCGGCTGCGCTCGGTCGCCGTCTCGGCGCCCTGAGCGAGGTCACGGGCAGCCGAGCCCAGCGCTTCCATCTGTGCGTTGACCTCCTGAATGGTCTCCGAGTGCTCGGACGCTTCACCGGTCAGTCGCGCCAATGTACCCGTCATCTCCTCGGCGCCGGCGGAGAGCTGTTCGACGGCCGTAGCGATCTCCTCGCTACGGGTTCTTGTGTGATAGCTCGCCTCGTGCAGCGACCCGACGAGCTCGCTCAGCCGGTCGATCATCTGCTGGACCGCAATGCACAGCCTCCTCACCTCACCCCTGCCCATCTCCTGAATGCGTACCCGCAGCTCGCCACCGCCGACCTTGTCGGCCGCACTGACGACGTTCTTGACGGGCTGGCTGACCTGCCTCGAGATCCAGAAGCCGGCGATGAGGATCCCCACCAGCGCGGTCAGCAGTGCCACGAAACCGCCGATCAAGATCGCCTTCCTTACCGAGTGCAGAACCGCGAAGGCCTGAGCCTCCGGCACCCAGTAGATGACCTGCCAGCGATTGTCGAACGCGCGCCGGGCCATCCCGACGATCGACTCGCCATCCCTCGATCTCGACCGCACGACGCCGCTCCCGGCCAGGACTGCAAGATCGGGATGCGGTTCCAGTAGGTTGTCTTCATTGGGGTCGCTGATCAGACGCCCAGCCTCGTCGACGACCTGTACGTAGCCCCAACCCTGGGCCAGCTGGTTGAGGTTCGGACGCAAGCGCCCCAGGTCGACTACGCCCTTCACGACCCCTACCAGCGCACCGCCGCTGCCGGCCACCGGCCAGGCTATCGATACCGAGATGGTTCCGGTCGACTCGTCCAGCTCGACCCCGGAGAAGTGGGCCAGACCCGCAAACGCCTCCTGCCACCAGGCCTCGTCGCTCTGTGCGAGGTCCGTCGTCAGCCCGCTGGCGGCGACCACGAAACCGTTCCGATCGGTGACGATCAGCTCGGCGAACAACGAACGCTCGACGATGCCCGCAAGATGGCGGTCGACCTCGGGGTCGATCTGTAGCGACCTGGTCTCGGCCATTCGCCGCTCCGCTTCACCCAGGGAAACGCGATCCAGTCCGAGCTGCCGCGCCCGGGCGGCTCCGCGGACGGCCGCATCGATCACCGCCGGGGAGATCACCAGCATCTCCAAATCCCGAACGGCGCTCTGCACCGTTGCGTCCGTCACCGCGGCGACCGAGCTGGTCCGCTCGCGAAGCTGCCGCTCCACTTCGGGCTCTATCAGCTGTTGAGCGCCACCCCAGGCCAGAGAGAAGAAGGCGACGATGATGATAACCAGGACGGCGCCGACGAATCCGGAGAGCAGCCGCTGCAGGTCGAGGGCTTTCCAACCGGTGGTCTCAGGCACTGCTACCTCCAATGAGACTCGATTCTGGTCAGGACCGGGGCACCAAAAGGAGGGGGAGTTGGTAAGAACTTCGCCGACAACAGTTTGGCGCGTTAGAGGCCTCTAGTCAAGTCCGCTGGACTCTGCGATGTGGGATTGTTCGACGTTCGACGTCCAATGTTCAGTGCTCAGCTGACGCGTGCGCCCACCAAGTACACGCAATCCCACCGCTCAAGAGCTCCCAACCGACCTCCTCGTAGCCCGCACCCCTTAACAGCGCAGCAAGTTCTTCGGGCTCCGCGAAATGGAGCACCGACTCTGGTAGGTAAGTGTACGCGTGGCTATGTTTTGAGATCAATCGCCCGGCCAAGGGCAGCAGACGGGAGAAGTAGAAGCGGTATAGCCAACGGAGCGGCCTGCGCCGTGGCATCGCGAAGTCGAGGATCACCAGCCGGGCGCCGGGACGCAGGACCCGCCTGAGCTCCCGCAGGCCCGTCTCGATGTCCGCCAGGTTGCGGACGCCGAAAGCCGCCATAGCGCCGTCGAAGCTGTCCGAGGCAGCCGGTAGCTTCAGAGCGTCGGCGCAGACCGGCGCCACAGCCAGACGGGCGATCTTGGGAAGGCCCTGGCGGAGCATCGCCGCCGAGAAGTCGACGGCGAGCAGATGGCCGGTAAATCCGGGACGCCGGGCAAGCTCGATCGCCAGGTCGAACGTACCGGCGCACACGTCCAGATAGCGACCGTCAGGCTGGGAATCGGAACCCAACCGATCGGCGGCGCGTCGCCGCCAGGATCGATCGACGTTGAGGCTGAGAAGATGGTTGAGCAGATCGTAGCGTGGCGCGATCGCCGAGAACATCTCGCGGACCGCCTGCGCTCGCTCACCCTGAGACTTAGCCTCCAGCGAGGCACGCTGATGACTCGGCGGACGGGTCATGATTGGCGGCGAACTTACAGGAGGGGTTCAACCCCTGCAACCTGGTGAAACGGGACCGCCCACCCAGCCGTAGGGCACCGGACCCCGGGCACGCTTCGAATCCGCACAGCGGCGAGCCACCCGACGACAAGGAGCTGGTCACCCGGGCTCTGAAAGGGGACGAGGCGGCGTATCGAGAACTGCTCGAGCGATTCCGGCGGCCCGTCTTCTCCCTGATCTACCGGATGATCGGGGACCGCGAGCAAGCCGAAGACCTCGCGCAAGAGTCTTTCGTCAAAGCCTTCGACAACCTCGACAGCTACAATCCGAATTACCGGTTCTCCTCCTGGCTGTTCAAGATCGCCAACAACCACGCCATCGATCACCTGCGACGCGCCCGGCTCCCCACCGTCTCGATCCACGGCTCGCCCCACGCCGCCGACGCCGAGCGCGAGGAGGAGACCCGTATCGTCCTCGAGGCACAAGACGAGTCGCCGGAGCAGGAGTTCATCGCCCTCGAGCTGGGAAGCGAGATCGAGCTGGCTATCACAAGGCTGCGACCCGAGTACAGAACCGCGGTCATCCTGCGCCACGTCGAGAACAGACCGTACGAGGAGATCGCCGAGATCATGGACGTACCGATCGGGACGGTGAAGACCTTTCTCCACCGAGCCCGGGCCGAGCTACGGGCCGAACTCGAACACCTGCGGAGGGAAGAAGAATAATGGGATTCCGGGATTCGGGGATTCCGGGATTGGGAATTGGGGAACCGAGAATCCGAGGCATTCGTGGAGTCCGTGGAA
>JASFTI010000072.1:0-12746 GCA_050053635.1 Gemmatimonadales bacterium | reverse complement strand
AAGAAAGACGGCCGCGGCGCGGACATGGACTTTGTGGCGGTCAACGATCTCACGGATACCAAAACGCTGGCCCACCTTTTCCGCTACGACTCGGTTCACGGCAGGTACGAGGGCAAAGTCGAGGCGAAGAGCGAGAGCCTGGTGATCGACGGCGATGAGGTGCAGGTGCTCTCCCAGCGTGATCCGGGGAAGTTGCCGTGGAAGGAGCTGGGGGTGGAGATCGTCTTCGAGTCGACGGGCCTCTTCCGGTCGCGTGACGATGCGAGCAAGCACCTGTCGGCGGGTGCTAAGAAGGTGGTGATCACCGCGCCGGCGAAAGGCGAGGACATCTCGCTCTGCCTCGGCGTGAATCACGAGGCCTACGACGCCGGTGCCCACCATATCATCTCGAACGCCAGTTGCACCACCAACTGCCTGGCGCCGGTCGTCAAAGTCCTGTTGGAGGAATTCGGGTTCAAGCGCGGCATGATGACGACGATCCACAGCTTCACCAATGACCAGCGCCTGCTCGATCTTCCTCACAAGGACCTGCGGCGCGCGCGTGCCGCGGCGCTATCGATGATTCCGACGACGACTGGAGCGGCCAAGGCGACCGGTGTCGTGATCCCGGAAGTGAAGGGTAAGATCGACGGCTTGGCCGTGCGGGTGCCCACGCCGAACGTTTCACTGACCGACCTGGTGGCGGTCGTCGAGAAGACTCCCACGGCGGACGAGGTCAATGCCGCGTTCCAGAAGTATGCCGATGGTAAGATGAAGGGCATTCTGGCCTACAGCGAAGATCCGCTGGTCTCGGTGGACTTCATCGGGAACCCGGCGAGTTCCATCGTGGACGGGCTCTCGACGAATGTCATCGACGACAACCTGGTCAAGGTCCTCTCGTGGTACGATAACGAGTGGGGCTACTCATGCCGCTGCGTCGACATGGCGGGCTACATCGCCGAGCGCCTCTAGAGCGAGACAGTACAATGCTGGACAAACTGACCGTCCGCGACCTGAGCGCCGACCAACTGAGGGGTAAGCGGGTGCTGGTACGCGTCGACTACAACGTCCCGCTCGATCAGGAGGGCCGGGTAGAGGACGACGCGCGTGTCCGCGCGACGCTGCCGACGCTGGGGTTGCTCCGTGAGCGAGGCGCGGGCCTGATCCTCATGTCGCATCTCGGCCGGCCCAAAGGCGAGCCGGACCCGAAATACTCGCTGCGGCCTGTCGGCGTCCGCCTGTCCGAGCTGTTGGGCGATGAGGTCGACTTCGCGGCGGAGACCGTCTCGCAGGAGGCCGTGGCCCAGTCGAGAGCTCTCGGGCCGGGCCAGATCCTACTGCTCGAGAACACGCGTTTCGACCCGCGCGAGACGAAGAACGATCCGGCGCTGGCCCGTGAGCTGGCGGCACTGGGCGATGTCTACGTCAATGATGCGTTCGGTACCGCGCACCGGGCCCACGCCTCGACGGCCGGCGTCGCCGCTTTTCTGAAACCCGCGGTGGCCGGACTACTGTTGCAGCGGGAGCTCGACTATCTGGGCCGCCTGCTGCAGGACCCGGCGCCGCCCTTCGTCGCTGTGCTGGGCGGAGCGAAGGTCAGCGGCAAGATCGATCTGATCGAGCGATTCCTGGGGGTAGTGGACCGGCTCTGCATCGGTGGTGCGATGGCGTGCACGTTCTTGCGTGCGCTGGGTCTGGAGACTGGAAACTCGCTGGTGGAAGAGGATCTCATCGAGTTCGCCGGCCGCATGTTGGAGCAGGCCGGGGATGCTCTCGTGCTGCCGACGGATGCGGTGGTGGCCCCGGCGATCGACCGGGGAGACGCAGCTCGCGTGGTGGGCCGTGAGGCGATATCCGGCGGCGAGATGCTTCTGGACATAGGGCCCGAGAGCGCTGAGGAGTTCGCCGACATCGTCCGCGCTGCGCGCACGATCCTCTGGAACGGACCGATGGGTGTGTTCGAGCAAGCGGCCTTCGCGGACGGTACGAGGGTCGTCGGCACCGCGATCGCCGATGCGACTGCAGCGGGCGCGACCAGTGTGGTCGGCGGCGGAGACAGCGCCGCCGCCGTAGCCGAGCTGGGTCTGTCCGACCGGATGAGCCACGTGTCCACGGGTGGCGGCGCCGCGCTCGAGTTCCTGGCCGGCAAAGAGCTGCCCGGCGTCGCCGCGCTAACCGATCGGGAGAACCGATGAGCTTCAAGACGCCTTTCTTCGGCGGCAACTGGAAGATGAACCACGGGCCGAGCGCTACACGCGGTTTCTTGAACGAGTTCCTGGAGCTCTACGAGCCTCACGACGACCGTACAGTGGTCTTCTTTCCGCCGGGGATCTCGCTGGCCGAGTTCAAGGCGGCTTCCGCCGGGAGGAGCGACCTGCTGAGCGGTGTACAGGATGTCTTCTGGGAGGAATCGGGAGCCTACACCGGCTCGATCTCGGCCGGTATGGCGAAGGATGCCGGTGCCGGATTCGCCCTGGCGGGTCACTCGGAGCGTCGCCACGTCTTCGGCGACTCGGACGAGGACGTCTCACGCAAAGTCATGGCGATAGCCGGAGCGGGCCTGGTACCCGTCCTGTGCGTGGGGGAGCT
The DNA here is from genome assembly GCA_050053635.1 of Gemmatimonadales bacterium. Lineage (GTDB taxonomy): Bacteria > Gemmatimonadota > Gemmatimonadetes > Palauibacterales > KS3-K002. The sequence continues at coordinate 10,178 of JASFTI010000072.1, read as the reverse complement.
GCTGGAGGAGCGGGACCGCGGTGAGGTGGAGGCGGTGGTCACCCGCCAGCTCGGCGCGGGGTTGAGCCGCTTGGGAGCGGAGCAGGTGGAGCGGACGGTGGTCGCCTACGAACCGGTCTGGGCGATCGGTACGGGCCGCACCGCGAGTCCCGACGATGCGAACAGTGCGCACGAGTTGATCCGCGGACTGCTGGCGGAGCGCGTCGGGTCGGCGGCGCGGAAGATCCCGATTCTCTACGGTGGCAGCGTCAAGACGGGTAATATCGCGGAGCTACTCTCGGCGCCGGAGATCGACGGTGTGCTCGTGGGTGGGGCCAGCCTGAAGCCGGCCGATTTCGCGGAGATCTGTAGCGCCGGCTGAGGTCGGCGGAAAGGCTCGACGTTCTATCAGCCGCCGACCGCGGCGAACGAGATGGGGAGCTTGATCCAGACGTCGACCTTCCTGCCGAACTCGAGAGCCGGTGAGAACCAGACGATATCCTTGATGCTCAGAGCGACCTGATCCAACCACAGGTTTCCCGAAGAATGCAGGACGCGATAATCGACGACTTCTCCTGTCCTGCTGACTAGGAACGCGAGCTCCACGCGGCCCTCCGCCTTGGTTGTACGAGCCAAAACGTTATAGCCCGTCCTCAGTCTGTGTAGTACCTGCTCGACGTTCAAAACCTGCGGCCCGATATAGCTCGGTACGAACGCATCGGGCGGCTGACTGACCTGGAGCGGGGGAGCGGGCATACTCTCGACCGGATTAGCCTCGAAGGTGGTCTCCGCTAGGGTGACGTTCTCGCTGAGGTCGACCTCGGTGCCAGTCGGAATCTGCGGCCGGCTGTCGAGGCTGGGCGACGCCGGGATCGCGTCGGCCGGCAAAGACTCTGACGTGAACTGCCGCGCCACCGCAGGTCGGGCCCACGACGGGTTCGGCAGCAGGGCGATCCGAAGGTTGGGATTGTACAGGAAGACCAGGAAGTGCAGAAGAGCGGCGAGGCACGTCATCTGCCACCAAAGTGACAGGGTGGCCCTCTTGAATTCTTCGTGCGCTCGCGGCACCGCTCTCTTGGACAAGCGCCCCCCTTGTTCGCTATAGCTCTAATTTAATAACGAGGCTCGAAACCGTGCAGGGTCGGAAACGGTCTATGGCTCTGGCGTAGGAAGGTGGGTTTCGCCGCCGGCGGCGTTGACAGGTCTCGTAATGTCCCTATACTAGAGCGGTTCTGCCTTCGGGCAGTGACTCCCCAAAACGCGAACGAGGGAAGGACGGAAGGCTCGAGCGGATGTACGGTTTCATCCTCATGCTGCTCATCTTGGATGCGTTCTTGCTCCTGTTGGTCGTGCTGCTGCAGTCGGGTAAGGGGGGCGGTTTGGCGGCCGAGTTTGGCGGTGCCTCGTCGTCCGCCGACACCTTCCTGGGTGGCCGGCAGGCGGCGACGCTGCTGACCAAGGCGAGCTGGGTGACGGGCGGCCTCTTCATGGGCCTGGCTCTGCTGCTCGCCATCCTCTCGGCCCGCACGCGGGCGCCGTCCTCGGTGCTCGAGGGCCAGCTGACGCCGGCGGTCGAGGAAGCGCCGGCGCCGCTGCTGGAGCGGGAGCAGGCGCAGGAAGCGCCCGGGGTCATCGACCTGGGCGAGGAGGGTGCTGCGGAGAGTGGCGAGGAGGGTCAGCCGCCACCGCAGGGTGGCAATTGACGCGCCTCGATGCGGCCCGGACTACCGGGCCGTTTTCTTATGTGGCGCGTTCGGGTGGCAGGTCGAAGAAGTCGAGGAAGCGACCCTTTTCCTGCTGGGCTTCGAGCCAGGCGCCGAAGCCGGAGTCGATGAGCCCCTTGGAGCTTCGTTGCCGGCGAGCGGCCTGGACCGCCAGGTGGTGGACGTATTCGTTCTTGGCGTCGCCGGCGTGGCCGCGCAGCCAGAGCCATTCGATCTTGTGACGATCGGCGATCTTCTTCAGCTTTTGCCACAGCTCGAGGTTCTCGATCGGGCCGCCCTTACGCTTCCAGCCGCGGGCGATCCAGGCGGGAAGCCATTCCTGCATCCCCTTGATCAGGTAGCTCGAGTCGGAGTGGAAGGCGACGCGACAGGTGCCCTTGAGGCTGCCGAGGCCTTCGATGGCGCTACGCAGCGCCATACGATTGTTGGTCGTGTCGGGCTCGCAGACGTAGTAGTCGCGCCGGATCCAACCGCGCCGCTCGTCGAACAGCTCGATCAGACCGGCGGCGGCACCGGGCCGTGCCTGATCGCGGAATTGGTTGCCGAGGCACGATTCGTCGGCGTGGATGCTGACGAGGTCGCGGAATTCACGGGCATTCATGACGGCTAAAGCTAACGCGGAACTATCGGGGACGCGAAGCGGGCTCCTGGTACTGGAGGACGGTTCGGTCTTTCCCGGCCGGCTGGCCGGAGCCGTCGGCGAGGTGGCGCTCGGTGAGGTGGTATTCAATACGAGTCTGGCCGGTTACCAAGAGATCCTAACCGACCCTTCTTACGCCGGGCAGATCGTAACGATGACGGCGCCGCTGATCGGCAACTACGGCGTCACCCCGAAAGACGACGAGGCGGCGCGACCGTGGGTCGCCGGTCTCGTCGTCCGCGAGCTGAGCCCCGGCTACAGCAACTGGCGAGCGCAGAGCAGCCTGCAGGAGTACCTCGAGCGTCACGGTATCGGCTGCATACAGGGTGTCGATACGCGGCGGCTGACTCGCCATATCCGGTCGGAGGGTGCGATGCGCTGCGGGATCGGGCCCGCCGAGTTGGGCGTTGCAGAGATCCTCAGGCGCGTGGGCGAGCATCCGCCGATGGCCGGACTCGATCTGACGCAAGTCGTCACCACCCGTGAGGTCTACGAGGTAGGGGCGAAGGGGCTCGCGCGCTTCCGCGTCGCGGTCTATGACTATGGCGTCAAGCGCCGCAGCCTGCAGTTGCTGGCCGGGCAGGGCTGTAGTCTGACCGTCTATCCCTCGACCACGCCGGCGGAGATCGCGCTGGACGGCGCCCCCGACGGCGTGTTCCTATCCAACGGTCCAGGCGACCCGGCGGCTGTGCCGGGCGTCAGCGAGCTGATCGACTCGCTGGCGGCCCGTGAGATCCCGGTGTTCGGAATCTGCCTCGGGCATCAGCTGATCTCGCGTGGCTTCGGTGGCGAGACCTTCAAGCTGCTGTACGGGCACCGGGGTGGGAACCACCCGGTGCACAACCTGGCCAGCGGTCGGGTCGAAATCACCTCTCAGAACCACGGCTTCGCGGTGGGCGCCGAGGGAGAGGGCGTCCCGGGTGCGCCGGATCTGCGCGCGACACATCTGAATCTCAACGATGGGACGCTGGAAGGGGTCCGGCACCGGGAACTTCCCATCTTCGCCGTCCAGTACCACCCCGAATCGGCCCCCGGACCCCACGACAGCCGCTACCTGTTCGACGAGTTCGTGCGGCTGCTGGAGCGGCGGTCCGCCTGACGGGCGGGGCCCCGGAAACGGGGACGGCCGACTTGACTTAATCGTTCTGACACAGTAACTTAGGCGCCCATCTCCCTCCCGTTATCGGTTTCCCTTGACGGCACGTCAGAGTGCTCGTCCCAGGTAAATGGAAGCTAGCAAGAAGAGTCCCCGAGGCTGGTGGGTTGCCCTGGTCGTAGCCGGAGCTGTCATCGTGTTCGGCACTGGCCTGCTCTTGATAATGTACACGGCCGCTCCCAGCGACGGCATCACGGTGCTGGCCCGGGACCGGATCGCGATACTGCCGCTCCGGGGTGTGATCACGCAAAACCACCGCGTGATCCGGGAACTGCGGGACTACCGGGACGACAGCTCGGTGCGCGGGTACGTCCTCTGGGTGAACTCGCCGGGCGGCGAAGTCGCGCCCTCCCAGACGATCTATCGCGAGCTGGCTCGGGTCCGCGACGAGGGTTACCCGGTGGTTGCCGCGATTGGATCGGTGGGTGCGTCGGGGGCCTACTACGCGGCGTTGGGGGCGGACACGATCCTGGCGATGCCGGGTTCGCTGGTCGGCTCGATCGGCGTGCTGATGGAGTTTCCCAACGCCCAGGAACTGCTCGAGAAGGTCGGGGTCCGCTTCGAGGTGATCAAGAGCGCCGAGCACAAGGACCTGGGATCTCCGTACCGGGAGGTGACCGAGGCCGAGCGAGCGCTTCTGCAGGAGGTGGTCGACGATGTCTACAACCAGTTCCTGGAGGCGATTGCGGAGGAGCGCGAGATGCCCCAGGACTCGGTGATGGGGATCGCCGACGGGCGGCTGCTGTCGGGCCGTCTCGCTGTTGATTACGGACTGATCGATGGAGAAGGTGACCTGGTCGATGCCATCGCTGTGGCGGGCAATATGGCGGGCCTTGGGCCGGAGCCGCGAACTGTGGTACGTGAGGAACGCCGCCAACTGACCTGGTTGGATCTTCTCGGTTCGTTGGCCGCCTTGGCCACAGGCCGAGGCGGAGCCGTGGGACCGCTGGGTGAATCATGGTCCGGTTTGGACCAGGGTCCGCGGCTGATGTATCTGCTCAGGTACCGGTAGCGGCGGCACGGGTCGCGATGGAAACCGTTCGTTCGCTGCGGGCGTTTTCACTTTTCGATTGCTGGAGGAAGGGATGACCAAAGCCGATTTGGTCGAACAGGTTGCCCAGGCGATCGGGCCTGGGATCACGAAGAAGGACTGCGCCGCGGTGGTCGATGGGTTTCTGAATGCTATCCGGCAGGCGCTGGCCGACGGCCACCACATCGAGATCCGGGGGTTCGGCACGTTCAAGGTGCGCAACAGACGGGCGCGTGTGGCCCGTAACCCGCGAACGGGTGAGCCGGTTCGAGTGGAAGCGCGGGCGGTTCCGGTCTTCAAGCCCTCGAAGAACTTCAGGGCACAGGTCGCCGGCGAGTCCGATGCTACGGTCGAGAGCATGCGGGGCTAGACCTTTCTTTTCCCCCTCGGGCCACAAAAGGTCCGGCCCGCCAATGAGAAGGTACGGATAAGGATGACTAGAGAGGCTCTGGTTCCCCTGCCGCCAGATCGAGTGCTCGAGCTCGCTCGCGGATTCTTTACCGGCTCCGCTTCGGGTTATGCCGGCACGCTGGTCGAAGAAGGTCGCAGCTTCATTCGCTTGCAGACGTTCCGCGGGCAGCTGGCGATCTCCGCGTCGCCGGACGGCGAGCGGACGCGCGTCCGCTGTTCGACCCTTCGCTACCACCCCTCCATAGGTCAGTTTCTGCTGCAACTCGAGACAGAATCCGCCGCGGCCGGGGCCTGAGGGCAGGCACGCGCTTGCTTGCCGGACGGTCCGGCGCGATCTACGATGGGCGAAGAGTGATCGCAGATCGTCGAGAATCGTTATGCGCATAAGTTGCCTGTTCTTCGCGGCCTACCGCGATGTCTTCGAGGCTGAACAGATCGAGTTCGAATTGCCCGAAGGGTCGACGTTGGGCGAGCTGATCGAAGATGTGCGCGCCCGGGCCGGGACCGCTGCTCTGCCGCGGCAGCTGGTAGCCGCCGTGAATCGCGAGTACGCCCCAACCGAGACGGTGTTGCATAACGGTGACGAGGTAGCGTTTATACCGCCGGTGGCAGGAGGCTGAATGTACTGCGTTGTGACCCGCGACCCTATAGATGTCGCCGGCCTTATGCGCCGGGTGCGCAGCGACGCTGACGGTGCGGTGGTCCTCTTCGCCGGCGTCGTCCGTGACCACCACGAGGGTCGTTCGGTGGAAGCGCTCGCCTATGAAGCGTACGAGGAGATGGCGGTCGAGAAGTTGGAGCTGATCTGTCAGGAAGTGGCTGGGCGCTTCCAGGTCGGCGAGCTGGCGGTGGCCCACCGGGTCGGCGACTTGGCGATTGGGGAAACCAGCGTCGTCATCGCCGTCGCGGCCCCTCATCGTGATGACGCATACAAGGCATCGCGCGAGATCATCGAGCGCATCAAGAGCGAGGTCCCGATCTGGAAGAGGGAGCGCTATTCGGATGGTGGTGAGGTCTGGCGCGACGGTACGGTTCCCGACGTCCCCGAGGCGGAGAAGACCTGAGGGCGAGCCGACGTTCTTGCCTACCCCCACTCGACCCCTTAGCTTGGCAAGCACGCAGTCCTTTCTCAACATGTAGCCCCATCACCAGCTAAGCCCGCGGCGATCCGGCGGGCGGCCAGCGTCTTTTCTGTTCGCCGGGAAGCTCGTGCGCCGAAGGGTCGCGTCCGGACGGCGCGGGGGGATCGGGAACACGGTATGTTCAACAAGATTACTGTTGTCGGTGCGGGACACGTCGGCGCCACCCAGGCTCTCCGTCTGGCGGAGATGCAGGTCGCCAAGGAGGTCGTGATCGTCGACATCCTGGAGGGCATCCCACAGGGCAAAGCTCTCGACATGTACGAGTCGGGCCCGGTCATGGGGTTCGATACTCGGGTCATTGGCGCCAACGGATACGACGAGGCCGCTGGCAGCGAGATCGTCGTCATCACTGCAGGTATCCCGCGCAAGCCGGGGATGAGCCGCGACGACCTTCTGGCCACGAACGCGGGAATCGTCCGTGACGTCTCCAATGCGGTCAAGAAAGCCTGCCCCGATGCTATCGTCGTCATGGTCTCCAATCCCCTCGACGTCATGTCCTACGTCGCCAAGGAGGCGACGGGCTTCCCGGCCAGCCGGGTCTTCGGTATGGCCGGCGTCCTCGATACAGCGCGCTATCGCACGTTCATCGCCGAGAGATTGAAGGTCAGCGTGGAGGACATCCAGGCGCTGGTGCTGGGCGGTCACGGCGATACCATGGTGCCGCTGGTCTCCTACACGACCATCAGCGGGATTCCCTTGACCCAGTTCCTGAGCCAGGACGAGATCGACGGCTTGATCGACCGTACGCGTAAGGGTGGAGCCGAGATCGTCGCCTACTTGAAAGAGGGTAGCGCGTACTATGCGCCTTCGGCCGCCGTGGCTCAGATGGTGGAGGCGATCGCCAAGGACAAGAAGCGCATTCTCCCGTGTGCCGCCTGGATGGAGGGTCAGTACGGGATCTCCGATACCTACCTCGGTGTGCCGTGCAAGCTGGGCGCGGGCGGGGTTGAGGAGATCCTCGAGGTCGAGCTGAGCAAGGACGAGCGGGCGGCGCTGGAGAAGTCGGCCGAGCACGTCAAGAGCACGATAGCGAAGCTCAAGGAACTCACCTAGCGGGAATCGCTAAAGAGGGGCGCGGGTTTCGCGCCCCTTCGCTTCTCGGTCACCATCATAGGAAACGCGGAGCTCCGACATGCATGAAAGGACGAGCTTCCGGGAGGGGTTGAGGTACCGGGGCGGCTCGAGCATGTGGGCCTGGATATTCCATCGCCTCACGGGCCTCGGGGTCTTGCTGTTCCTGAGCATTCATATCCTGGAGACGTTCACGCTCGCCTTGGGGCCCGACTTCTATAACCAGACGATGGAGCTGTACAATACAGCCTTCTTCCGCGTGGCGGAGATCGGACTGCTCTTTGCCGTCCTTTATCACGCCATCAATGGGACCCGAATCACAATCCAGGATTTCTGGCCGGCGCTATGGCGCCACGAGCGCATCCTCGTGTGGGTGAGCTTCGCGATCGTGATCCTCGTTTTCGTGCCGCTGGCGGTCTGGGGGCTGTGATCATGGCCAGCTATCCTACGGCCCCGCCGACGGGCCGCTTCGAGATGTATTCGTGGCTGTTCATGCGGGTGTCGGGAATCGTTCTCCTGGTCATGGCCGTCTTTCACCTCCTGCTGATGCATTACGCCATCGGCGTGGAACAGCTGAATTACCAGCTCGTCGCAGCCCGCTGGGGTAACCCCTGGTGGAGGCTATACGACTTCTTCTTGCTGCTCTTGGCGCTGACCCATGGCATGAACGGCGCGCGAATCCTCATGGATGAATACCTGAGAGCAGGCGGCTGGCGTCTGTTTCTCAAGATCGTCTTGAGTCTGCTGTATCTGGTGCTCGGTGTGATGGGTGCCTGGGTGATCGTGACTTTCGGATGAGACTTCCCGCAGAATGTCGACACGCGCTGAAATCCATCAGCTAGACGCCGTCGTGGTGGGGGGCGGTGGGGCGGGATTGGCCGCTGCGGTTCAGCTGGCGCGGCAGCCGGGGATCCGCACCGGGGTGATCAGCAAGCTGTATCCGACGCGCTCCCACACCGGCACGGCTCAAGGCGGTGTCGGTGCGGCGCTGGGCAACTGTGACCCGGAAGGCGATTCCTGGGAATGGCACATGTTCGACACGGTGAAGGGAAGCGACTACCTGGCCGACCAGGACGCCGTCGAGATCCTCTGCCGGGAGGCGATCGAGGTCGTTTACGAGCTGGAGCACATGGGCCTGCCGTTCAGCCGAACCGCCGAAGGCCGTATAGCGCAAAGGCGGTTCGGCGGCCACGCGATCAACTTCGGTGAGAAGCCGGCGCGGCGCGCCTGTTATGCCGCCGACCGCACCGGCCATATGATCCTCCAGACGCTCTACCAGCAGTGCATCAAGCACGGCGTCGAGTTCTACGACGAGTACCAGGTCATCGATCTGCTGGTCGAGAACAACCGCTGTCGGGGAGTGGTCGCGATCGAGATTGCGAGCGGCGTGCTCCACGTGTTTCAGGCGAAGGCGGTTCTCTTCGCCACCGGTGGCTGGGGTCGCATGTTCGAGATCACCTCTAACGCCGTGACCCTCACAGGTGACGCGGCGGCCCTGGTCTGGCGACGCGGACTGCCGCTTGAAGACATGGAGTTCTTTCAGTTCCACCCGACCGGCATATACAAGCTGGGCATTCTGATAACGGAGGGGGTGCGTGGTGAGGGTGGCGTCCTCAGGAACAGCGAGGGCGAGCGGTTCATGGAGGTGTACGCACCGACGATGAAAGACCTGGCCTCGCGTGATGTCGTATCGCGGGCGATCTACCTGGAGGTCAAGGAGGGGCGAGGCATCGGGGGCAAAGCGTACGTCGAGCTGGATGCTACGCACCTGGGTCGCGAGCTGATCGACGAGAAGCTGCCCGATATCGCCGATTTCTGCCGTACGTACATCGGTATCGATCCGGCCATCGACCCCATGCCGGTGCAACCGACAGCCCATTACGCGATGGGCGGCCTGCCCACTGATCTGGATGGCCGTCTGTTGGCCGACGCCGATGGCACGATCGTAGAGGGTATCTACGCGGCTGGTGAGTGTGCTTGTGTCTCGGTACACGGAGCCAACCGCCTAGGGACGAATTCGCTACTCGATCTGATCGTCTTCGGCCGCCGCGCCGGCTTGCAGATGGGCGTGGTCGCCGCGGATTCCGATTATGCCGCTCTACCGGACGATCCCACGGGCCCGGCAATCGTGGCGATCGAGCGCATACGCCACGGCAAGGGTGATCGTGCCGCAGCTATTCGCGATGAAATGCAGGCGGTGATGACGGAACATGTCTCGGTTTTCAGAGAGGAGGCCGGTCTCGCGGAGGCGATTGCGAAAATCAAGGAGCTTCGCGAGCGTTTCCGCGACGTCAAAATCGATGACAAGAGCGAACGCTACAATCTGGACCTGGTGGAGGCGTTCGAGCTTGGGTGCCTGCTCGACTGTGCCTACGCTACAGTAACGGCCGCCCGGCAGCGCACCGAGAGCCGCGGCGCTCACTACAGAGAGGACTATCGGCAACGCAACGACCAGGAGTGGTTGAAACACACTTTCCAGAAATTGCGCGACGGTGAGAAGGTCGAGTTCAGCTACAAGCCCGTGACAATTACGCGTTTCGAACCCAAGGAACGAGTCTACTGAGGACGCCATGCGAGTCCGCTTCGACATCAGGCGCTACGATCCGGAGAAGGACGAAGCGCCTTACATTCAGAGTTACGAGGTCGAGCTGGAAGAGAGCGATCGCGTACTGGATGGCCTCAACGAGATCCGCTGGCGCCAGGACGGAACGCTCACCTTCAGGCGGTCCTGCGAGCACGGCATCTGTGGTTCCGACGCCATGCGCATCAATGGGCGCAACGGGCTCGCCTGTAAGACACTGATTCGTGACGTGGGAAAACGTGTCCGGGTCGAACCGCTTCTCGGCTTTCCCGTAGTCAGAGATCTCGTCATCGACCAGCGGCGCTTCTTCCAGCGTTACCGCACCGTGCTCCCCTTCCTGGTCAACGACGATCCGGTTCCGCCACGCGAACGCCTGCAGAGCCCCGAGGCCAGGGCCCGCTTCGACGACACGACCAAGTGTATCCTCTGCGCCGCGTGTACTAC
>JASFTI010000071.1:0-12824 GCA_050053635.1 Gemmatimonadales bacterium | reverse complement strand
CACTCCTCACGGAGCGATCTGTCCAATACAGTGAGATGCTTCGTCACAGAACCTCGCGCCGCGCCGCGCTCTCAGCGCTTCTTGGACGCCCTACGCTTGCGAAACCGGAATGATAATCTGCGACTTGCGCGACTTCCACCCCGGGGCTTGCGGGTCGGGTAGCAGCCGTCGGGCACCCCGACCTCCGGATAGCAGCCGTTCCGGCCATCGCGGACGGGGTAGCAGTCGGTGGATGGATGTCGTGGGGTAAAGGGGAGGCGGCCTCGCAGCAACCTCCACATACCTCTGGGAAGCTCGGAGAGCGCCTTGCCTGGTGTGCGACGGGGGAGTAAGTCGGTTTTCACGTCTTCTGTGTCACCGTCCTGTCTGATCGCTATCGGGTCCGCCTCCGCCGGTCAGCTGCTCGAAGCAGGTCGAGCTCGCTTGACGGATCCTTTCATCTTCCGTTTCGTAGGTGGGATCCTGTCTCAACATCTCGGTGAACTCGGCCATAGTCGAGGGCTCGACGCCGAGGGCACTGCTCTCCATCGCCGTGCACTGGCAGAGCGTCTGGGCATCGCCTTCGGTCAAGCCGCTCGCGGCCATCGCCTCCGTACAGACGGGAACGAAGGCGAAGAACTCCTGGGCGATCTCTTCCGCTACGTCGTCCGCCGGTGCCACGGGCGGCGGAGCCGGCGGTGTCTCCGCCGGTGGCGTCTCGGCGGGCGGTGTCTCGGTGGGCGGCGTCTCTGCCGGGGGCATTTCCGCAGGCGGCATCTCGGCTGGAGGCGTCTCCACCTGCCGCACCTCGACGGCCTCGATGGTGGTCGTAGGCACCTCGAGGCGCATGCCGCCGGGCGTCGGTCTGGCTACCGTGCCTTTGGGGGACGAGCTCTCCCCGGCATACTCGTTCCAGGGAGCGCGCAGAACGGCGTCGACGACCTGGCCACCCTCGAAGATGACGAGGTCGGGAAAGCCACACTCGTACTCGCAGCCGTTGTTGTAGAAGTAGTAGATGAACGGGCCGCGGGTGCTCACGCCGTCCGGCTGGCCGAATTCGGCCTTTACCTCATCGGCTGTCATTCCGGGCGCGATGGTTCTGACGTCCTGGGCCGTCGCCGCACTGACCAAAAAGAGGATGGCCGCCAGCCCGATCACCCAACCCGCTGATGTCCTTTTAGTCATGTCATTCCCCCCTCCTTTTCACGATCGCGGCTTCCTGTCCCCAGGGGGTCATTCCCCGCGACTCGAGCCCCGCCGCGGCTCCTTCGGGCCTTTCGCCCAGTGGGGCTGCATATCTTCGTACTCCAGATCCCGCGTCTCTGTTTCCTCATCCTCGGCGCCGAGCTCCTCACTGAACGGGTCGCGATCGGGCAGGATGTCCAGCAAGCCCAGCGTGGCCGTCCTGACGACGCCGACGGTTATGTAGATCAACGCAACCGGGAAAACCACCAGTTGGGGGTTCCAGATGAGCAGCGCCACGGCGACCAGCAGCAGCGCGATCGCGGCGCGCCCACTGGGGTTTCGGACACTCAGGCGGGGAATTGCCGGATAGATTACATGACTCAGCATCAATCCGGCCAGCACAATCATACCACCACCGATCAGCTGAGTCCATGGCCAGGCTGAAACATACCCCTCGAACAGGCCGGTCTGGCTGAACGGGTAGAACGAGGCCAGCGTGACGCCTGCGACCGGCGAGGGCAGGCCGTGGAAGTGGAGATGGGCGTGGCCACCCTGCTCGATATTGAAGCGTGCCAGCCGGACGGCCACGGCGGCGACATAAATGAAGGCGAGGGCCCAACTCCAGTCGCCGGCCTCGAGGAGCTGTTTGTAGACGAGGATGGCGGGGGCGACGCCGAAGCTGACCAGGTCGACCAGCGAATCGAGCTCGACGCCGAAGGGCGAGCCGGTGCGAGCGAAGCGGGCGATTCGCCCATCGAGTCCGTCGGCGACGGCGGCCACGACGATGAGCCAGGCCGCCAGGCTGAACTCGCCGCGCAGTGCGGCGATGATCGCCCAGAAGCCGAAGAACAGATTACCCAACGTGAATGCGTTGGGGAGAATGACGATTCCACGTCGGCGCTCACGCTGTGCCGAACGGTTCCGCTTGATCATTCGCCTGACTCCGACCCCGCGGCAAGCTGTGCGAGGACTGTTATGCCTCCGACCGCTCGCTGGCCGACGCGCACGGTCGGAGTCGAATCCTTGTGCAGAAAGACGTCGACGCGCGAGCCGAACCGGATGAGACCCATCCGTTCGCCCTGCTCGACCCGCTCGCCCAGCTTCGCGTAGGTCACGATCCGTTTCGCTGCCAGGCCGGCGATCTGGCGGACGAGCACCGAGTGGCCCCCGGACTGGATCCCGGTGGAGGCTCGCTCGTTGGACCGGCTGGCCGAACGGCGCCAGGCCGGCTCGAACCGCCCGGCATCGTATGTCCTATGGTCCACGTCACCCGTCACCGGGTAACGGTTCACGTGGACGTCGAAGAGTGACAGGAAGATCGACACGCACAGTGATTCGCGCTTCATGTATGAGGATTCTTCGACCAGCCTGATGTCGATCACCTTGCCGTCGGCGGGCGACAATACCAGATCAGCGCCCCTGGGACCGAGGCGCTCCGGGTCGCGAAAGAACCCGAGAACGCCAATCGCCAGGGCCGTGATGCTCAGGGCCACGATCCAGAGTCCAGTCCCGCCGAAGGAAGCGGCGGCGAACAGGAGTACGATGGCCGGGATCGCGGTGCTGAGGATGAACGGCAGGCCTTCGCGGGCCAGTGGAATACGCATCTCTATACTTCTCTTCGCCGGCTCAACCGAGCAGTGGCTCGCCGGTGATCAACTCGTACGCTTTAAGGTAACGCGTGGAAGTGTTCTCGACGACCTCGGGCGGCATCGGTGGCGGCGGCGGCATCCGGTCCCACTCGCCCTTGGCCACCAACAGGTCGAGGTAGTCGCGCACCGGCTGCTTGTCGAACGACTGCTGGCTGCGCCCGGGCTCGTACTGGTCGACCAACCAGAAGCGCGACGAGTCGGGCGTCAGGACCTCGTCGATGAGCAGGATTTCACCTTCCTTGCCGACGCCGAACTCGTACTTGGTGTCGGCCAGTATCACACCGCCGTCGGCCGCGATGTCGTGGGCGCGCTCGTACAGCGTGATGCTCATATCGCGGAGCGTGTTGGCCACCGCAACCCCGACCGTCGCCCGAACCCGGTCGAAGGTGATGTTCTCGTCGTGGCCCTCGGTAGCCTTGGTGGCCGGGGAGAAGATCGGCGGCTCGAGCCGCTGCGCCTCCACCAACCCGGGCGGCAAAGGCTCACCGGCCAGCGTGCCGCTCTCGCGATACTCTTTCCAGGCCGAGCCCGTTATGTAGCCGCGAACCACGCATTCGACAGGGAACGGGTCCGTCTTGCGACAGAGCATGCTGCGGCCTTCCCAGCGCGCGCGGCTCTCCGCCAGGGGTGAATGTCGTTCGATGATCGCTTCCGCATCCGCCGTGATCACGTGGTTGGCGACGATGTCGCTGGTGCGCTCGAACCACCAGAGCGAGAGCTGGGTGAGAACGACTCCCTTGTGAGGGATCGGCTCGTCCAACACGACATCGAAGGCGCTCAGCCGGTCGGTGGCCACGAGGAGCAGGTCATCGCCGAGCGCATACACCTCCCGGACCTTGCCTTCCCTGACCAGCGGCAAGTCCAGTCGCACTTCCCGTAGCGGTTCTGTCATCCCTGATTCTCGTCCGTTGATATCCTCAGACCTTGAGGGTTGGGCTATCCTTCTCGATCTCATCCTTATGCCGTTCCAGCGCCGGGTCGACCGATTCGGCGATGAACCGCTCGACCTGCTCGCGAGCGCGGCCGGCCATGGCTTCGGGCGTCAGGATCCGTTCCAGTTCCTCACGCTCGAGCCCGATCGCCGACTCGCTCGCCAAGCGCTCGACCAGGTCGTTCGGCTTACCCCCTCGCACCTGCTCCGCCGCCGCTATGGCGTGCCGGCGGATGACCTCGTGGAGCTGCTGACGGTCGCCCCCGCGACGTGCGGCGATCATCAGAACGGGCTCTGCCGCCAGATACGGCAACTGCTCGGCGAGCCGGCGGCCCGCCACTTCGGGATGGACCTCCAGGCCGGCAGCGACGTTGTGCCAGAGGGTTAGTACGGCGTCGGATGCGAGGTATGCCTCGGGCACCGCGATCCGCTTGTTCGCCGAGTCGTCGAGTGTCCGCTCGAGCCACTGTGCCGCCGCCGTGATCGCCGGGTCGAGCGCCAAGACCATGACGTGGCGTGCCAGCGCATTGATTCGCTCGCAGCGCATCGGGTTCCGTTTGTGGGGCATCGCGCTGGATCCCACCTGCGATTTGCCGAACGGCTCCTGTAGCTCGCCGAAGTTCTGCAGCAGGCGGATGTCATTGGCGAACTTGGATGCTGACTGGGCGATGTCGGAGAGCGTGGCGAGTAGCGTCGCGTCGACTTTGCGCGTGTACGTCTGCGAGGAGACACCGTACACCTCGCCGAAGCCCATCTTCTCGGCGACCAACGCGTTCAACTTGCCGACCTTCTCGGAGTTGCCGTCGAACAGCGTCAGGAACGAGGCCTCCGTCCCGGTGGAGCCGCGCGTGGAGCGGAACCGCAACTTCTCCAGGCGGAAATCCACCGATTCCAGGTCGAGCAGCAGGTCGTGTATCCAGAGGGCGACACGCTTTCCAACGGTAGTCGGCTGCGCGGGCTGCAGGTGCGTGTAGCCGACGCAGGCCACATCGCGATGGGCGAGCGCCTGGTCCCGCAGCGCTGCGACGACGCCGAGGATCCGCCGGCGGATCAGCCTGAGCGCCTCGCGGTGCTGGATCAGATCGGCGTTGTCCATCACGAAGGCCGACGTCGCCCCCAGGTGGATCACGCCCTTCGCCGCCGGCGCCATCTCGCCGAAGGCGTGGATATGCGCCATCACCTCGTGGCGCGACTGCGCTTCGAGCTCGGCGATCCGGTCTAGATCGATCTCATCGATGCCGGCCTGCATCGCCGCCACCGCCTCCTCGCTGATGTCGAGTCCGAGCTGGCGCTCGGCCTCGGCGAGGGCGATCCACAGCTCGCGCCAGATCCGGGCGCGGAAGCGTGGCCCGAAGATGGCCGCCATCTCCTGCGAGGCATAGCGAGTGATAAGCGGGTTCTGATACGAGTCGGCCGTCACCCGTCTATCCTCCTGTCGTTATCCGGAACGACGTTCTTCCCTGATATCCATCCCTTTCATAGTAGACCACTATGCCCCCGCGGCCGGCGAGGTAGCTGAGGAGCTCCGCCACGTCGTCGGCGCTCGAGACGCGCCTGCGGTTGATGGCGAAGATCAGGTCGCCCTGCATGAGCCCGGTCCGCTGCGTGACATAGTCCGAGACGCTCACGATCAACGCGCCCTGTTCGTTGCGCAGTCCCCGCTCTACCCGAATGGCCGGAGTCAGGGTGACCAACTCGAGGCCCTCGAGCACCTCCACGCGGTCCGCGCCCAACGACGGAAGGTCTTCGACCGCTAGGGTCACCTCGCGCTCATCACCTCTCAGGTCCAAGACCGTCAGGTCGATCTCGTCGCCCGGGGCGACGTTGAACAGCTCGGCCTCCCAATCGAGGGGAGACTTCACGTCCCGGCCCTGAACGGCGATCAACTCCATACCCTTCGTGAGAGCCGCGCGATCGGCCGGAGATTCGGGAGCGACCCGTAAGATGGTCGCGCCGCGCCGGCGCCCCGTACGGTCGCTCTCGGTGGGCCCCACGTCGATACCGACCCAGGGGCGCCGTACCTGCCCGTCGTGGCGTAGCTGCTCGGCGATGCGCAGGGCCCGATTGATCGGGATCGCGAAACCCAGCCCTTGCGAACCGCCCGTCCGGGAGAAGATGGCCGAGTTCACGCCGATCACGCGGCCGTCCGCGTTGACCAGTGGGCCGCCCGAGTTGCCCGGGTTGATCGAGGCGTCGGTCTGAATCATGTCGGCGTAGACCGTCTGCTCGTCACCGCCCGAGCCCGACAGGGCACCCGGCAGGATGTGGCGCCCGGTACCCGATATCACGCCTGCCGTGACCGTGGGCTCGGCATTCGACAGCAGGTAGCCGAACGGGTTGCCGATGGCGATGGCCGGTTCGCCTATGACCAGATCGTCCGAGTCGCCGAACTCGGGGACGGGAATCTCCGCCTCGACCCGCAGGAGCGCGACGTCAGACAGTTCGTCGCTGCCGATCAGCTCTGCCGGATGGTCACCGCCCGCGACCGTCGAGACGACGATCTCGATCGCGCCCCGGACCACGTGGGCGTTGGTCAGCAAGTAGCCGCCCTCGGCAATGGCGAAACCGGAGCCCAGGCCGGCCACCTCGCGTTCATAGCCGAACGGTGCGAAGAAGTCGTCGAAGAACGAGCGTGGGCCCACTCGCCCTCGGCGGATGACGTTGACGCTGACCACCGAGGGTGTGACGCGGCGCGCCGCCTCGACTATAGGCGTCTGCCGCCCCTGCGTCAGACCGGAGTCGCGGTCCGCTTGCGCCGCAGCCTCTGCGGCTCGCCCTCGAGACGGCGTCGGATCCGTCCGGCTCGAGGCCCCCGATGCGCCCGGCTCGTCGGCCTGGACCAAAAAGGCGGGCGGTCCAAGGATGACCAGGCCGGCTACAATGAAGGCCGCGACGAGGCCGGCCAGCCAGCCGGCGCGGAAGCCCGGACCGGGCCGATCGTGGTCTGTCGGTGCGGCTATGCTTTTGCCTCCTGCGTGCTCGGAATCTCGATCTTCGCCTTCTCCGCATCCCTCAGAAAAGCCTCTAGCCCACGGTCGGTGAGCGGGTGCTGGACGAGCTTCCACAACACCGCCGGGGGTATGGTCGCGATGTCGGCACCATGCAACGCCGACTCCACGAAATGCATGGGATGGCGGATCGAGGCGACCAGGATCTCCGTGTCGAACCCGTAGTTGTCGTAGATCTCGCGTATCTGAGCGATAAGCTCCATCCCCTCGTGCGAGATGTCATCGAGACGGCCGATGAACGGCGAGATGAAGCTGGCGCCGGCCTTGGCCGCCAGCAGCGCCTGGGACGGTGAAAAGCACAGCGTCACGTTGACGCCGATGCCCTCGGCGCGCAGCCGCCGCGTGGCCACCAGACCCTCCTCGGTCAGCGGGACCTTGATCACGACGTTGTCGGCCAGCGCGGCGAGATCGCGCCCCTGCGCCAGCATGCCGTCCGACTCGGTGGCCAACACCTCGAGGCTCACCGGCCCGTCCACCGCGTCGGTGATCTCCTTCAGGTAGTCGGCCAGGTTGGCGTCGCCCACGACCTTGGCTAGCAGCGACGGATTCGTCGTCACACCGTCGATCAGGGCGGCCCTGGCGGCCCGCCGAATCTCCTGGATGTCTGCAGTGTCGATGAAGATCTTCATTCGCTCTCCCCGTTACCCCTCGCTATTTCTTCCATTCGCCCACAAGTATAGTCGACTCGCGCCAAAAACAAGCCCTGCGCCGGCGCCGGCGGAGCCGGCTTCAGATCGGCCGCCCCGTCGACCAGGCGGCCCATGTCGCTTACCGGCCGGAGCCCTCGCCCGGTCTCCACGAGCGTGCCCACCAGATAGCGGACCATGCGGTGGAGGAATCGGTCGGCCGTAATCTCGAACTCCAGGATCCCTTCGCCGCGCGGCGCCTCGCGCCAGAACGCCGCACTCACGTTGCAGCGAATGCCCCGCTCGGGCTGGCCCGACTTAGCAAAGGCGCCGAAGTCGTGTTCGCCGGCGATGCACGCGGTGGCGGCGCTCATACGCTCTCGGTCCAGACTACGGCCGAGCGGCCAGCACCACCGGTGCTCGAAGGGCGAGCGAGCCCGGGGACCGAGGCCGATCCGGTAGACATAGGTGCGGGAGACAGCGTCGTAGCGGGGATGGAACGACATCGGGACACGCTCGGCGGAGACGACCCACAGGTCGCTCGGTGCCAACGCGTTGAGCGCTCTGAGGAGCTCCTGCTCTTCGAAGCGACTCGGGATCAGCGCGCTGGCGACCTGACCCGTCGCGTGGACCCCCCGGTCGGTACGGCCGGCGGCCGTGATACCCACCGAATCCTCGCCGCACAGTCGGCCCAACATCGCCGCCAGCTCGCCCTGCACTGTGCGCCGGTTACTCTGCGTCTGCCACCCATAGAAGTCCCGGCCGTCGTAATGCAAGACGAGCTTGACTCGCCAGAAACTTGTGTGCTCGCCCGAGTACATAGCGAACAATATCCAATATCCCCTATCCAGTGACCAGATACTCAAGTGCCTGACAACTGCCGAGACTCAAGATCCAATGATCATCGGCACATGAACCTTGCGCCGGGTCACTTGAGGATGCTTTGAGATCTGATGACTGGATGCTGGCTACTGGGTATTTAATCTAATACCTGCGGATGACTCCGACGACGACGCCGCGGACCTGGACTTCGTTCTCGTTGTAGTACAGCGGCGCGTGATGTTCGTTGGCAGGCTGTAGGCGGATACGACCGTCGCTCTCCCGGTAGTAACGCTTGACGGTCGCCGACTCGCCGGCCACCAGCGCGATCACCATCTCGCCGTTCTCGGCAGCCTCGCGGCCGTCGACGACCACACAGTCGCCGTCACGGATCTGGTCGTCGATCATCGAGTCGCCGTGCACTCGCAGCACATAGTGAGGGCCCGCTCCGGAGAGCATGTCCTCGGGCACCGAGATCACCTCGGTGTCCTCGATGGCCTCGATCGGTGCACCGGCCGCCACCAGACCCAGTAGCGGCAGCCCGGTGGCCAGCGCCCTCGGGCGAGCCGGCTCCAGCGGCTCCACCGAGCGGCTCTCGTTGTAGTTGCGGCGGATATAGCCCTTGCGCTCGAGGTTCGAGAGGTGCTCGTGCACTGTCGCCAGCGAGCGATAACCGAAGAAGTCGGCGATCTCCTCAAAACTCGGTGAGTACCCGGACGTCTGAATGAAGCTCTCAATGAAGTCGAGGATCTCTCGCTGCCGCTTGGTGAGGGCCATGACGCCTCCGTTGTGCCGCCACGAATAGCCAGTCTCCCGAACAAGAGCCGAAACTACAATACCCGAAAAGGCACCGAAGCGCAACCCCGATGCCGGATCTCTCAGCTGCTTGGGAAGCAGAGGTCAGAGCCGGTCCGGCCGGCCGGGGCTCTGGCCAGCCGCTTCGGCGGCTCAGGCCGGGCCTGCCGGGCCCGATCGAGGGCGGTCAGGGATCAGGTGACGAACGAGGGGGTAAGGCACTATATTATTGGCGGTTGTCGTCCGGACCCCCACCCCTGCCTTGTCCGCGAGTCCCAGGCCGCCATAGGGCGATCATCGCAGCCCGTTGTCTCGACGGCGTTATTTCCTATGCCGGCGGAGGTTCCAGAATCCAGCGAGAAGCTAACTGCGGGATGCTCGCGCAAGAGGGTAACTAGGTACGGGCAGCAGGTAGATGGAGGAAGTAGCGCGTCTCGAAACTGATGGCGGCGTGCTGCCGAAAGGGAAGCGGTGATGGACGAGAACGTCCTCGGTGGTTTACCCGATTTCGATACCGACTTCGAGTCGGATGCGGGCCCGGGAACGGAAGAGGCGGTTCCGGTCGCCGATGACGGTGGCCTCGACACGGAAGTCCGGGAGTTTCTCACGGCCTTCGTGAAGACGGTCCGCGCGGCGCAGCTGTACGTCCAGGGTAACCCACTGCTTCATCAGTTCATCGAAGATCTCAAGCGGCGTCTCTCCGCGATCTGGGACCGGGTCCCGTCGCTCAAACTTACGATCTACGAGAGCGAGATCCGCTGGCTCGATAGCAAGGTCTACCAGGAGAAGCTGGGTGGGCAGGATAACCTGGCCTTCAACCTGTATAGGGACGGTATCCGGCGAGTCGAGCTACTGCCGGGCGTGGAGGATGACGAGCTTCGTCAGTTCATCGACGTTCTCCGCCTCGCCAAGACTCTGAAGGAGGACGAGGACGACCTGCTGACGTTGCTGTGGAACTGCGATTTCAGTCTGATCCGCTACGAGTACGTCGACGTTTTGGGTGATGAGCCACCCGTACCCACCCCTGACCTGTCGCAGGCCGACGACACGCTTCCGGCGCTGCCCGAGTTGGAGCTGTCTCCCGAATTGCAGACGCCGACCCTGCGCGAGGACTTCGAACCCTCGCTGTACTTCCTGGACGAGGCCGACGTCGCACACCTCCAGCAGGAGCTGCATCGCGAGTGGGATCGGCCAGTGACGCAGGATGTGACGATTGCGATCCTCGACCAGTACGAACTGGGTGATGAGGAGCGTCGCGCCGAGGTCGTCGATATTCTGCGCCAGATGCTGCCGCGCGTGCTAGCGGAAGGGGACTTTAGCAAGGCGTCCTTCATCGTCGGTGAGCTGAAGGGGATCGCCGTCAAGAAGCAAGACGAGCCGTCGATCCTCCAAGAGGTCGATGCGATCATCGGCGAGCTGAGCGAGCCGATCGTCCTCGAGCAGCTCGTCAAGATCCTGGAAGACGGGACGGTCGACCCGAACAGCGAGGCACTGGCAACCTTGCTGGGAGCGCTCAAGCCGCAGGCGATCGTCGTGCTCATCCAGGCGCTACCCTTGGTGGCCCGCAAGGAGGCGCGCGAGCAACTCCTGGCGACGCTCGACCGGCTGGCCTCGATGAACCCGAAGCTGATGCCGGGCCTCGTCGCGGCCGAGGACCCGCGGGTGGCGGCCGAGGCGGCGAAGATTGCCGGACGTTTGAAGATGAGCGGCACGGCGGAGCCGATCGCCAAGCTGCTGAAGCGACCCGAGCAGGAAGTCAGGGTCGCCGCGGTCGAGGCGCTGGTGGCGCTGCGCACCTCGATGGCGGGCGGTCCGCTGATGGCGGCGCTAACCGACGGTAGTCGCGACGTTCGGGTGGCGGCGGCCAAGGGCATCGCGAAGCTGAAGTACAGCCCCGGTGCTCAGCAGCTCGAGGCATTCATCAAGGGCAACGAACTGCGCAAGCGCGACTTGACGGAACAGCTAGCCTTCTTCGAAGCGTACGCCCGCGCGGCCGGCGATAAGGGGACCCGGCTGTTAGCCCGCATGCTGAACGGGCGTCGCTTTCTGTGGTTCAAGTATCCGAGCCCGCTGCGCGCCTGTGCAGCGCGGGCGCTGGGCCTGGTAGGTGGTAGGGAGGCGGAGCAGGAGCTGAACGTAGCGGAGTTCGATAGCGACCCGATGGTCCTGAGTGCGGTGCACGCGGCGCGGCGTGAACCCGCGGAGAACGGATCGGATGATGATGGTAATGAGGAGTGAGGATGGGCTGATCCAGGATACCAGCGCCCTGCTGAGCGGAGAGGGGCGCAAGGTCCTGGCGGCGCTGTACGCGACGATGCGCTCATTGCGCCTCTATCCTCTGGAGAATCAGGTGGTACAGCGGGCGCTGGCCGAGGTAGAGGCGAGCGCGCGGATCTCACTCAACCGCGAGGGCCGCTTGCAGCTGCGCCTGGCTGGCGACTTCGTCTTCCTCAACGACGTGCGCTTGCGGCTCGATCTCGGCAACTACGCCAGCTTCGTCTTCGTCCGCAAAATGCTCGAGGCACACGGCGTCGGGACCATCGAGGTCAACCCGCAGGTCGATATCCGCGAGTGGACATCGTTCCTCTCGTTGCTGGTCGAGGAACCGGAGGGGACTGCTCAGCAGGCGCTCGAGGCGGTGCAGCAGCGTATCCAACAAGCGGGCGTCGAGAACATCGCGGTGGGACCGGCTGCGGCGCTGGTAGAGGCGCTGAGCCTGAGCGAAGAGGCCAAGGAGGCGGCCCGGCGTACCTATGCGCGATCGGTTAGCGTGGTGAAGGACGTGATGACCAGCGTTCGTCTCGGTAAAGCCTGGAGCGGGCGCCGCGTCAAACGCGTCGTGCTGGGTATCGTCGACCAGGTCCTGCATGACGAGGCGGCGATGCTGGGAATGACAACGCTGCGCGACTACGATGAGTACACCTTCACTCACTCGGTGAACGTTTGCATCCTCTCGGTGGCGCTCGGCCAGAAACTCGGCTTCAGCAGGCATCAGCTGTTCGACCTCGGTCTCGGCGCGCTATTCCATGACGTGGGCAAGTCGCGCGTCCCGCTCAGCGTGCTGAACAAGGAGGGCAGGCTGGACAAAGAGGAGTGGAGGGTCATGAGCCAGCACCCGGAGTTCGGGCTGGTCCTCCTGTTCGATCTACATGGGTTCGAGGAGCCGCCCTATCGGGCGATGCTGACGGCCTACGAGCACCATATGCGGACCGATTTCACCGGCTACCCGCGGGTGGTCCGGGACCGCTGGATGGGTTTCTTCTCCCGCATCGTGGCTGTCGCCGACGCTTTCGACGCCGCGACGAGCAAGCGGAGTTACCAGTACATACCCTTCCCACCCGACGAGGTCCTGCGAGAGATGCGGGACAACCCGTCTCGCGGGTTCGATGGCACGATCGTGAAGGCGTTCGTCAACATGATGGGCATCTATCCGGTAGGTACCCTTTGCATCCTCGACACGGGCGAGCTGGCCGTCGTCGTCGCGCCGAGCCCGAACCCGGAGGAGCTGCACCGGCCTCTGGTGCGGGTCGTCTCCGATGCCAGCGGCCGCAAGCTCCCGGAGCCGCCGCTGGTTGACCTGTCGGACGAGGATGCGGCGACAGGTCGTCCGGTGCGCACGATCGTCAAGACGACCGATCCCGACAAGTACTCCATTACGGTCTCCGACTACGTCGCCTGAGCGACGTTGGCCAGCGGTCTCGTCGCGATGATCGCCGGAGGCGAGCGTCGCGGCGTTTTCCATCGTATCATCCGCGGTAGCGAGGTTGGTCGAAGAGGGATAGGGCGTGCGATTCGGATCTCGGAGCTGCGAAGTCATCGCGGTCCTGACGGC
>JASFTI010000070.1:0-12975 GCA_050053635.1 Gemmatimonadales bacterium | reverse complement strand
CGTCGGTGAGGTAGCGGTTCTTGCTACCGTCGGCGTTCATGATCCAGAGTGCCGACTCACGGCGATCGTTCAGCTTGTCGACCCAGCGGCGGGTATAGATGATTTCGCTCCCGTCGGGCGAGAGCTGGGGGTCGGAGACGCTCTCCATCTCCAAGTAGAGCGGCAGGGTGAGGGGTCCGCCAGCCTGCCGTTGGGCGCTGGTAGCGCAGGGGAACGCGAGGGTTAGCGCCACCGCCGCGAGGGTTGCGCGTTTCATCACGGCCTCCTTGTTGTGGGTCGGGCTGGGGTCTCCGCTGGTAGACTAGTCTTCCGGGTGGGGGCGTTCAATGGGTCGATGAATCGCGTCGCCCTTTCCCACTGGCCCTCGGGGCCATATAAGTGTCCGCCTGACTTCGCGCGTCGGCAGCGGTTCCGGGTTAGCAGCGGTTGAACGACGCCAACGCCGGGAGGATATAACTGAGCTCAGAAGCGGTGAAGCGAAGTACGGAGACCGACCTGGCGTCGGTGGCGGTGCTCATCGGCATCGCGCTGGTCGATATGATCGGCTTCGGAATTGTCCTGCCGCTGCTACCGTTCTATGCGGTGGAGTTCGGTGCCTCCGACTGGATGGTGGGGCCGCTGGTGGCATCGTTCTCGGTGGCGCAGCTGTTGTCGGCGCCGTTCTGGGGGAAGATCTCCGACCACTACGGCCGGCGCCCGCTCATCCTCATGGGGCTGGCATTCTCGGCACTCTCCTACGTTCTCTTCGGCCTCGCTACGACCGTGATGGTCCTCTTTATCTCGCGGATCGTTCAGGGAGCGTCGGGTGGGACGATTGCTGTCGCACAGGCCTACGTAGCGGACACCACGGCGCCGGAGCGCCGTGCCCAGGTCCTCGGCTGGCTGTCGGCCGCTACGGGAGCCGCATTCATGATCGGCCCGGCCCTCGGCTCGTGGGCCTGGCGCTGGGGCGGTCACACGGCGCCGGGGTTCGTAGCCGCGGGGCTGTGCGTGGTTAACCTGGGCCTGGCCGTGAGGTTCTTACCCGAGCCGTCGGCCGCGGGGCGGCGCGAGGCCCGGGGCAGGTTGGCGGTGCCTCCACTGCGGCAGGTTCTGCAGACGGCACTGCGCGGACCGCTCGCCCGCATGATCGGCATCTACATGCTGGGGATGGGCGCGTTCACTGCGATGACGGCGATCTTCCCGCTTTACCTCTCGCAGCGCTTCGGAATAGACGAATCGACGGTGGGATACGTGTTCGTCTACGTCGGATCGGTGTCGGTCCTGGTACGCGGCTTGGCTGTGGGCAAGCTGGTGGGCCGGTTCGGGGAAGCGAGCATCTCCCGGCTCGGTGCCGCGATGCTCGGCATAGGGATGGGCGTCGGCGCAGTCGCGAACACCTACCCGCAGCTGGCCGTGGCCATCACCCTGGTCGCCGCGGGAACGGGAACCCTGTTCCCGCCGCTGGCTGCCCTCATCTCCCGCTCGACGTCAGCGGAGGAACAGGGGAGCACCCTGGGGCTCAACCAGTTCTTCGGCGGGGTCGCCCGCGTGGTCGGGCCGCTAGGGGGTGCAGCGGTCTTCGATGTCTACGGTCCCGGGGCACCGTTCTTGACGGCCGCGCTGGGGGTGGGGGTCGCCTTCGTGATCGCGCTGGGGCTGAGGCCGGTGGGCGGTGGGCGGTGACCGGTAGCCGGTAGCTTGGTAGCTGGTGGAGCCTCCTCGGTGTCTGGAAATGACTTGTCGTGATGATTTGTTGATGGCCGGACACTAGCCTGAAGAGGGTGATGTTGAGTGACAATCCTCGACCTGGGGCGTTTTGGCGATCATTGGCCGAACGCTGGGCACGATGATGGAAAAGGCCCGCCTCTTCTGCCGCGAGACGGGCCCGGCTGTTGACAACTAGTCACGCACTCACCGCCCACCGCCTACTGCCCACCGGCTACCGGCCACCGGCTAAAAGATCCGTCTGCTGGCCCTGGCGTCCACCAGATCTTCGATCCAGACCCAGAGGTCCTCCTGCTGGTCGACGGGCAGCCCCAGGGTGATCTGGTTGCGCCAGCCTCGCATGACCTCGTCGTCCTGGGTCCAGAGGCGAACGCGTTGGCGCGGGATATCCTGCTCCCAGCGCACGGCGACCGTTGGACTGGCGTACAGCAGTCTGACGGTGACTCTACGAGAGAGGAACTCGAGGGGCTCCAGATTGATTCGCGAGTAGCGGTCATCCTCCCCGCTACGCGATGTGACGTCGGGGACGCCGTCGCTGACGACGAGGATAGTGAGCGGCTTGAGGATGAGGTTCTGCCGTTTCACGAAGGTCGCCACGCGCTCGAAGAACGGGTTGAAGTCGGTCAAGGCCTCACCGGATGGGAACCAGCGGTGCAGGTCGGCATCGATCTCGTCGACGGTTTTACCCTGGAAGTCGTGGATCGGATGGAACGTTTTCGCTTCGCCGGGCTGCTCGCCGCCGATGGAACCGACGAACAGGACGGCGGGCCGCTCCAACTCGCCCAGTGCGTTGAGGTGGCCGTAGATGTAGTGGGCGGTGAAGCGTAGCGCGTCGTTGTAGTTGCCGGTGTTCTGGAACGAGCCGCTCACGTCTATTCCGATAAACAACGTCATGCGCGGCTCTGGCTCCCCCTCCGGCGCACACGCTGCGGTCAAGAGCAGACTCATCGCCAGCAGTGCGCTCGCGATTCGCCACCTGGCCGTCCTGGATTCGTGATCAACGTACATGGCTATCACCTGTAGCTCGGTTGTCGTCGTCCCTACGCTCAATCGCCGCTCGTTGAAGGGTGGCCCGATTGGCCGCGTAGGACCTGGACCAGGGCGTCCTTGACCATCACGTTCTCGAGAGTAGTGAACGGCAGCTTGAAGGCTTGGCGCGCCGTAATCACGACTGTGGCGCAGTTGACAGCGGCGGCGAGCAACTGCAGCACGGGCAGCGAGACGAGCTCGAGCAGCTCGACCGAGCGGGCGCGGAACCACTCGTTCTCGGCTTTGAGCGCATTGATCGGCCCGCGCCACCAGTCGGGCTCGGGAGCGCGGGGCCGCTCACCGGGCGCGGCTTCCTGCACCGAGATGGTCTCGCGGGCCAGCACGGCGAGTAGCGCGGGGGTGCCGAAGCGACCGAAGAGGAACCAGGTCATCGCTCGTATGCCGATCCAGCCGAACGAGGCCATGGCGAGCGTTCCACCGAAGCCGATCTGGTAGCCTGTATTCGCGGCGATCCACGGCGTGATCGCGTCGATCAGCTCGCGATAGAGGAATACGACCTCGAAGAACATCACGAAGAACTCGACGAGACACATCTGGATGAACGTCTTGACGTCTTTCCTCTCCCAGGCCTGAGCGAGTACCTGGATCGAGGCGAAACTTCCCGAGATCACGACGAACAGGAAGATCCAGAGGATCGGTGCCATTAAGGCCCGGCTCTCGACGCCGGCAAGATCGTAGAAGACCTCAGAGACCGTCGGCATCAGGGTGTAGGTGAAGATGAGCGCCTCGAGCGCCGACCAGCCGATGGTCAGCAGGAAGGCGAGCCAGGGGACGCCGGGCTGGAAGTACTTGCGGCCCATCCAGTCGAGCAAGGCGAACGGCGTCAGTATGACCAATCGCAGCGACCTGAAGCCGAGCTGCAACGTCAATTTCAGCAGGCCCCACGCCCAGCCGATGAGCATCCAGATGAAGCGCGCGATGCCTACCCAGAAGAGCCAGACGCTGCGCCCGGTCTCCCACCAGAGGAGAACGAGGGCGACGAGGAACTCGCGACGGCCAGCGCGGAACGGCACGGTGTAAAGAGCGAGCATCGTGCACCAGATCGCCACGATGACGAGCAGCGCGGGGAGTAGCAGGAAGACGCGCTTGAGGAAGGTCGCCCAGCCGGTGTTCGCTATCCAAGCGAAATCGAAGATCGTGGCCTGCGCGTCCGGTATCCAGGCGATGAGGAACGTGAGCAACTGGAAGGTGAGCTGCCACTGTTCCGGCAAGGTCGCGCTGATGGCGTCTAACATGGTACCCCGTCCTTTTCAGTGACCGATGGGCCGGCAACGGCTTGCCGGTAAACGGATGGCCAGTAAACGGAACCTCAACCTTCTTGCTTAAGCCAAAGGTCCGCCGTCTCGGTTGAGAACAGGAAATCGGGTAAACGGGAAGGGTGGGAGAGACGCCCCCCGGACAGGAAAGCGATCCCATGATACCCGAGGCCGGCGAGGGTGTCAAGCGGGTTTGGGGTTCCGCGACGTGCCCTCGGCCGGTAATTCTATGCCGGGTAGGAACTTACGGTGGGAGCCCGCCGCTACCACAGAGGGGATATCGGAGGCAACGGCCTGACCCCTCAGTGGCGCTCGGCGAAACGAGGCTCGCCAAGAGCGTGCAGCCCCAGGCTTGTCGTACTGGGGGTCGGGGTGCAACTTGTGCGGTAAGTTATGCCCCAACCGTCGAGGAGAAACGCATGCTGGCTGCAATCCTGCTACTCACAATCGCTCTATTCTGGGTCGCTTATCGGGTCTATGGGGGCTGGATGGGCCGGGTCTACGGGCTCAACGATCGCCATCTGGTACCGTCCGAAGGGCAGTACGACGGTGTGGATCACGTGCCGACGAAGACACAGGTGCTGCTGGGCCACCACTTCTCGTCGATCGCCGGGGCGGGGCCGATCGTCGGCCCGATCCTGGCCGGCTTGTTCTTCGGCTGGCTGCCGGCGCTCATCTGGATCATCGCGGGCTCGATTCTGGTGGGCGGCGTGCACGACTTCGGTGCCACTATCGCCTCGGTCCGCCACAAGGCGCGATCGGTGGCGGAACTGGCCAGGCAGTATATCACGCCAACCGCCTACAAACTCTTCCTCGCGTTCATCTGGCTGGCGCTGATCTACGTGATCGTCGTCTTCATGGATCTGACCGCTGCGACATTTGTGGACGTCGAGATGAACGGCAGCGGCGTGGCGATCTCGGCGATCATCTTCGTCGGACTCGCCTTGGTCATGGGTTTCCTGACATATCGGCGCGACCTGAGTATCAAGAGCGGCACGATCATCTTCCTGCCGCTGCTCTTGTTGGCAATTTGGTTTGGCGACGTGGTGGCGGAAGGTGCCGGCTTACTGCCGTGGCTTGCGGGTAGCGAGAAGAACAGCTGGAATGTAGTGCTGCTGGCCTACTGTCTAGTTGCATCGATTACTCCAGTTTGGATCTTGTTGCAGCCGCGCGACTACCTGTCGAGTTGGCTGTTGTATCTGTCGGTCTTGGGAGCGGGACTTGGGCTTCTGATCGGCGGGTTGACCGGCGCAACGGCGGTGGCGAGTCGCTGGCCGGCTCTGGTGTCTCCGAACGCGGTGACCGGACTGGGTATAGCGCATATCGGCCCCCTGTTCCCGATCCTCTTCATCACGGTGGCGTGCGGCGCGTGCTCGGGCTTTCACTCGATCGTCGCGAGTGGTACGACCGCCAAGCAGATAAGGTGTGAAACGGACGCGCGCCGTGTGGGCTACGGGGCGATGCTAATCGAAGGGGTGGTGGCGGTCATCGCTCTATCGGCGGTAGTCATCCTGCCGTTTGGGGCCGACGCGTTCGGCGAGACGCCGATCGCGATCTACGCTGGGGGCATCGGCGAGTTTCTCGCCAGACTGGGGGTGCCGAGCAGATTCGGCGCTCACTTCGGCTTGCTGGCACTGTCTACCTTCTTGCTCACTACGCTCGATACTTGCACGAGGTTGGGACGCTACGTGGTGCAGGAGGCGTTCGCCTGGGACAAGAACGATGCCCGGAGCCGCTTGATCGCCACGATCGCCACACTGGCGCTCCCGGCGTTTCTTGTCTTCGTGACTTACACCGACCCGGCAACGGGTCAGGTATTGCCGGCCTGGCGCGCGGTCTGGCCCGTATTCGGCGCGACGAATCAACTGCTCGCCGCGCTCGCGCTGCTCGCGGTCACCGTGTGGTTGAAGCGGACCGGACGTACCTGGCTATTCGCCGGAGCCCCGATGGCGTTCATGCTCGTCATGACGATGACGGCACTGGCGATTCTGATCTGGCGTAACGGCCTGACACTGATTGGCGTGACCTCCTCGGCGCTGTTCGTCCTCGGTCTGCTCTTGACCATCGAGGCGGCCAGGGCGTTCCGGCTTCAGGAGTTGGGGCCCGAGCAGGTCGTATTGAAGCCAGCGGGCGCGGCGGGCGACTAGCCAGGAGACCCCGGGGGATCCCGGGGTGCCGATCCCCATCGCCCCTCCGCCGAGTTCGTGCTTGACGAGGTGGACAGGCTTACGGGTTAGTAGACTCGAGAACCTCGGATTCGTCGTGCCCGGGGGCACCGCGCGTTCCGCCCAGCACCTGGCGAGTAAGCTCCGCCAGCGCCGCCGGCGAGAAGGGCTTCTGCAGGAAGCTGACACCGCTGTCGGCCATCATGTCGCGAACGCTCCTATTGTCCGTGTAACCCGACATATAGATGATGCGTGTCTGAGGGCGAGCCCTGTGGAATTGTTCCGCGAGCTCGACTCCGCCCAGCTTCGGCATCACGACGTCGGTGATCAGAATGTCGATCGGTCCCGTGTGGTCTTCCTGGATCTGAAGTGCTTCGGAGCCGTCGCAGGCCTGAAGCACCTCGTAGCCGCGGCCTCGTAGCACGCGGGCAGCCAGGCTCAGCACAGCGGGCTCGTCCTCCACCAGCAGTACCGTCCCGCTGGTCGCCACAGGCTGGACGATCGTGGCGCTCGGCTCAGCGGATTCGGTCTGCTCCTCGACGGCCGGCAGGTAGATTTTGACGGTCGTGCCGCGGTCCGGTTTGCTCTTGACCCAAACGTCACCGCCACTCTGCTTAACGATCCCGTATACAGTGGCGAGTCCGAGGCCGGTGCCCTTCACCTCTTTCTTGGTCGAGAAGAACGGCTCGAATATCCGGGCGAGCGTCTCCTCGTCCATGCCGCAGCCGTTATCGACGACCGAGAGGGTCGCGTACATGCCTGGTTCTGAGAGGCCGAGCTGTTGGGCTGAACCGAGTTCGAGGTCGGCGAGAGCCGTTTCGATGGAGATGCTGCCGCCAGCGGGCATGGCCTCGCAGGCGTTTTCCACCAGACTGACGATAATCTCTTCGAGTTGCACGGGGTCGGCCTTTATACGGCGGAGTCCTTCACCCAACACCGTCGTCAACTGGATCTCGTCACCTACCATCTGCCTGAGACGCGGGCCTAAATCGGTAACCAGTTTGTTCAACTCGATCAGGCGCGGCCGCAACATCTGGCGGCGGCCGAAAGCGAGTAGTTGGTAGGTGAGCGCTGCGGCGCGCTGGCCGGCCTCCTGGATTTCCTCGATATCGGGACGGACCCGTTCGTCGCTGAGGTCTCTGAGGGCGAGCTGACAGTGCCCGATAATCGAGGTGAGCAGGTTGTTGAAGTCATGAGCGATACCGCCGGCGAGCCGTCCGATAGCCTCCATGGTCTGCGCGTGACGCAGGCGTTGCTCCAGCGTTTTCTCTTCGGTCAGGTCGCGGGCGATGGTCGATAGGTGTTCTACCCTTCCTTCGCTGGTCCTGTGGGCGACGATCACCATCGAAGTCGGTATCTCGCGTCCGTCGCGGGCCCGGAACGTCATCTCGCCCGACCAGTAGCCATCGCGGATCACCGCCGGCAGGATCTGGTCGCGCATCCGAGAGCGTTGCGGCTCGGGGTGATATTCCCAGACTGGCAGTGTTGAGGGGAACTCGTCTCCCTCGATACCCAGCATGTCGCGCCCGGCCGAATTGAGGTAGATGCCGATTCCGTCGACGGTGAAGATGCCAACCAGGTCGGGGGACGCCTGGAGGATCTCGGCCAGCCGGTTGCGGGTGTCCTCGACTTCTTTGCGTTTGGTGATGTCGGCGATCAAGGCGAGCGTGCCCATCACTCTGCCGGTGTCGTCGCGCAGCGGACCCGCCGAGACATGCACGTTTATCAGTGTACCGTCGCGCCTTCGCCACACGACTTCGACCTCTTTGAGGCTGTGGCCCTGTAGCAGGCGACCGTAGAGTCGGCGAAACTGCTGTAGCTGGTCGTCGGGCACGACCGGCGGCAGCGGGCGGCCGAGGACCTCGGCCTCCTTCCAGCCGAAGATTCGCTCGGCGGCGGCGTTCCAGGTGAGGATATTGCCGTCGCTGTCCAGGGCCAAGATCGCCAGCGGCGACGCTTCGATCAGGGCCCGGAGTGTCTCGTTGGTGCGCTGCAACTCCTCGCGGGCCTGCTTCTCGACGGTTATGTCCTTCAGCGAGCCTTCGTAGAACAACACCTTGCCCTTCGCGTCTCGAACGGCGCGGGCCTGGTCGAGCACCCAGATCAGCTCCCCGTCGCTGCGGCGAAGCTGCATGGGATAGTCCCGGACCAGGTCCTCCTGCTCGAGCTTGGCCATCTGACTGAGCCGTACGTCGCGGTCGACGAAGAGGTTGTATGCGTTGAGCTGCAGCAGGCTTTCCCGGGAGGGGTATCCGAGAAGCTCGACCAGCGCCGGGTTGGCGTCGAGGATCGTACCGTCGGGCGCGGTGAGGTAGAGGGCGATGGGTACGCCGTCGAACAGGCTCCGATAGCGTGATTCGCGGTAGCCGTGACGCTGGGGCCGCCGCCTACGGTGTTGCCAGCTGCGGATCCAGGTTTTGAGAAGTCCGCGCACCTCAACGACGAGGTTTGTTAGACCCTCCTTGATCCAGACAGTGAGGAGGTGTGTTAGACCCTCCTTGATCCAGAGGACGAGCTCGCGTGCCTTGGGCATCCAGTCGGGCTTGGTTTGTAGGAGTCGATAACGTTATGATCACCGCGCCTCAGCATCGGAGGAGCGGCACAGCGACCGGCGGCACGTCTACCTGTGGCGCCGTGTGGAGCCCGGCGTCGCTCGGTACCGAGCAGCCGTACTAAGCCGGCTGAACGCAACTGGGGAAAGCTACGGCGGGGAGGCGTAGACTCTCTGCTCGTACTGATGAGAGTATAATGCCAAAGGCAGCCTTTATGCCAGACGAGTGAACCGGAGGAGGTTCCGATGAGACGCCAGCAAATCGTGTGGTCCCTTGTCGGCTGCGCCCTTCTGCTATCGGGCCCAATACTGCGGGCAGAGGCTCAGACGGTGCTTGGGCCGCCACAGGGGGAGCCGGCGGCGGCGCAGGGAAGGGCGGTTACCCCGCTGGATGTGGCCCGCATCCGCTCGGCCGGCGAGATCGCAATCAGTCCGGACGGGTCAGAGATCGCCTACACGCTCAGCGTTCCGCGCCAGCCCGGCGGTGACCGGAACGGCCCGGCCTGGACGGAGCTCCACGTGGTGGCCTTCGATGGGACACGCGACCGGCCGTTCATCACCGGGGAGGTGAATGTCGCACACCTGGGCTGGAGCCCCGACGGCGGGTACATAAGCTACCTGGCGCGCCGCGCGGATGATGACCACACATCGATCTACGTGATCCCTGCTGAGGCTGGCGAGTCGATCCGGCTCTACGAGCACGAGACCAACGTGCTGACATTCGACTGGCGGCCGGATGGGCGAGCGATCGCTTTCGTTGCCAACGAGGCGGTGCCGGAGGACCTGGCGAAGCTGAGGGAGATGGGCTTCGACCAGGAGATCTATGAGGAGGATTGGCTCTCCCGGCGCCTCTACGTGCTCGAGCTGCCGAACGGCCCGGGTGGCCCGGCCGGGGCGCTGCGCAGCGTGGAGGTGCCAGGGCAGCCGTGGAGCGTGGTTTGGGACGCCGACGGTAGGCGCTTGCTTACGGATCTCTCGCCGACGCCGCTGGTCGACGACCGCTACATGTATCGGCGTTTGCACGTGATCGATCCAGCTTCCGGTGAGGTTCTGGCGGAGATCGAGAACCCGGGCAAGCTGGGAGCGTTCGACTTCTCGCCCGACGGGAGAACGATCGCGCTGATCTCAGGCGTCGACATCAACGATCCCAGGGAAGGCCGGCTGATGGTCGTTCCGGCGGGCGGCGGCGCGTTGCGCGATCTGTTGCCCGAGCTGGAGGGGCAGGGGCACGTCGAGTCGTTCAGCTTCGTGTCGAGAGACCGCCTGGTCTATCTGGCGGGGATCGGGGTCGGTAGCCGCTTGGGTCGCGTGAAGACGGACGGCGGCGACGCCGAGATCCTGTTCGAGAGCAGTGACCCTGTCTTCGGTGGACTGAGCGTCGATACGAGGGGCCGCAATGCCGCGTTGGTGGGAGAGTCACCGACCTTCCCCCAGGAGGTATTCGCCGTGCGGGTCGACCGGGCCGGCGAGCCGGACCGGTTGACCGAGGCCAACGAGTGGCTGTCGGGAATTCGCTTCGCCCGGCAGGAGATCGTTCGCTGGACCGCTGAGGACGGGCTGGAGATCGAGGGCCTGCTCATCCATCCGCTGGAGGGAAGCGGTAGCGCCCCGACGATCGTCGTCGCCCATGGCGGCCCGGAGTCGCACTTCAAGAACGGTTGGTTGACCAGCTACAGCCGGCCCGGCCAGCTGAGCGCCGCGCGCGGCTACGCCGTGTTCTACCCCAATTACCGGGGTAGCACGGGCCGCGGCGTCGCCTTCGCCAAGGCGGATCAGGGTGACGGCGCCGGCGCCGAGTTCGATGACGTGCTGGCCGGCCTGGACTATCTGATCGCGCGTGGGGTGGCGGATGCGGAGCGGGTAGGAATCACCGGCGGTTCGTACGGCGGCTACTTTACTGCCTGGGCCTCGACGCGGCACAGTCAGCGCTTCGCAGCGGGCGTCATGTTCGTCGGCATCTCCGACCAGCTCTCGAAGGTCGGCACCAGCGACATACCACGGGAGATGGAGCTGGTCCATTGGCTAACGAACCCTTACGAGAACCCGGATCTGTTCTTGGAGCGCAGCCCGATCATGTACGTGAATGACGCGCGGACCCCGCTGCTGATCATGCACGGCAAGGAAGATCCGCGGGTCAACCCCGGCCAGTCGCGCGAGCTGTATCGTGGCATCAAGATGCAGACTGACACACCGGTGCGTCTGGTCCTTTATCCGGGTGAAGGCCACGGCAACCGGCGCGCCGCGGCGCGTTACGACTACACGCTGCGGATGCTGCGTTGGTTCGACTGGTTTCTGAAGGAAGGGAAGACGGAACTTCCGCCCTGGAGAGTCGACTACGAGCTTTCGCCGGAGGTTATGTAGGTAGATTGGGAATTCGGGAATCGATGACTACTTGACTAACGGGTCGCTGAAAAACGGTGCGGAGCCCGCGCCTGGGAGGCGCCGGGGTCCCGCGGAGCGAAAACGTGAGCGGCGAAGGGCGGTGCCACGCCCCAGCCTTCGAATTCAGAATCGACCCAGCTCGGCCCCATTCTGGAATCGAGGGTTCTTTTGCTCTATTGATCAAGTAGTCATCGATTCCCGAATTCACACCGCAGGGATCTCACCTCAGAACTCACCCATCCAGCGAGCGATGTTCTCCCCAAACCTGAAGGCGAGCTGCCGATGGGTCTCGGCGTCCGGCACGTCGAGGATGTCCTCCGAGGCCAGTCGCTCGCGCTCGAGCTCGAGGTGATAAGCACGGATCCAGCTCTCGAGTTGCGCCGGTACGACCTCGGGGTGGAATTGCACGCCGTAGGCGACCGGGCCGAGGCGGAACGCCTGAACGTAGCGCTCCGTGCGCGCCAGCAGCTCGGCGTCGGCCGGCAGGTCGAAGGTGTCGCCGTGCCAATGGAAGGTGTGGAAGCTCTCGGGAAAGCCCGCCCAGAGCGGGTCGTTCACACCGGCGCCGGTCAGCTGCACCGGCGCCCAACCTATCTCCTTCCCGTGTTCGCCAGGGTAGACGCGGGCTCCGGCGGCGGCGGCGAGTAACTGCCCGCCGAGGCAGATGCCGAGCACCGGTCGCCCGGCGGCTAGAAAGTCGCGAATCAGATCGATTACGGTGCGCAGGTGGGGATGGCGGTCGACCTCGTAGGCGCCCATCGGGCCGCCCAACACGATTAGACTCCCGACTCGATCGGCAGGCCGTTCATTGGGCAGCGACTCGGCATCCACGTAGTCGAAGCGGATTCCGTCTCGCTCCAGCGCCACGCCGAGGTAGCCAAGGTCTTCGATCTCGACATGACGGATGACCATGCAATCGCCGCGCGATGCGCTCAAGTCGTAGCTCCGTTGAGAGAAAGATTGGCGGTGCCGATCACACGGATATGGGGCGATAAACTTCAGCGGCGACGGCCGTCGGGCAAGCGGTTAGAGATGAGACGCAGACGGTGTGACGATCCTGAAGCTAGGGCGGTGTCGATCAGCCGATGAACAGCGTGGGATCCTCACCCTCTAAGAAAGTGTCGGCGCGCACATCGGTCGAGCGAACGCGGTCTTGTCTTGCCCAGCCGAATAGACCCAGCAGGGCAACAGAAACAATTGACAGCAGCAAGGCGGACCTCATCCCAGACCTCCTCGAAATAGTCCTACCAGCTATTACACCAGTCTCAGCAACTCGGTCCCTAGAAAGGTAAAGGCGCGGGCCTTGCGACCCGCGCCTTTGGGGCGACCACCGACCATGACACCGCTGCCCAAGGTATGGTTTCATGGTAGGTCCGGCATGTGTGCGGGAGCCGGCCAGTCCGGCTTTGGCCGGCGTGTGGTGAGACCGAATGCACTGGCCTCCTGGTACCGGTAAAACGAGTGACGGTCGGTGGTGAGGAAGAATTGGCCCGACGCAAACCCAGTCGCCACGACCGATCCGGTCACGTTGACCGATGAGTGTCGGTCCTTATGACCGGTCAAAATCAGCGTCATGGCGGCTCGCATCGGGAACCTGCTTCGCTAAGTTGTTAGATTATCTGGCTTTTCTCGGGTCGTTTCCCGTCTCCCTAAGCTGACGGAACGGTCGTCCTACCGTCCCTCGTCAGTAGTAAGAAGCGATTAGCGTGCCAGCCGTCGGAACATCTGACGGGTGGCGGGGGGCTGGCGCTCGCGGTCGGTGGGGGCGATCGAAACGTTTGTTTCCCGGGCCCTCACACCCCGCGGCCCGGCAGCCCGTCCAGCAGATGGGCCAGGCGCCGGGCTTGGGCGCGGCGCGTGTAAG